>CAXNFV010000012.1:0-10681 GCA_964201675.1 Ilumatobacteraceae bacterium
TTGATGACGGTGCGGCCGCGCCAGTTGACGACTCAGCAACGCAAAGCACGCCGACTGATGGCACCGCTACGACAGAGACAACTCTGCCGTCGAGCACTGCCAACAGCACGACATTGGATACTCCAAGTGCATTGCTCGCAAAAGCCGAAGAAGTGTTCGCACAAGCCGACGCGGCACTTGGTGAAACTCCGCCAGATTTTGCCTTGTACCAGCAGAAACTCGCCGAAGCCAGAAGTTTGATTAGTCGAGCACTTTCGCTTATTGGTGGCTGAGAATTTCTAAAAGTAGTTTTCTGAATTATTGAGTTCGACGAATTTGCTCGACTAGTTCGGCAAGGTCTTGTCTGAAAGCAATTTCGTATCGCGCCTGCTCATTGGCGATTCTTATTTGATTGACACGAAGTTGCTCTAACGCTTCTCGTGAAGCATTGTCTTGCGAAGACTTAGTCAAAGACTCAATTTCTGATCCAAGTTCATGAATCTGATGTGAAAGTTCGGTGGTCATCTTGGTGACTCTTTGATCGATGACAGAAATTTTTTGATCCAAACCATTTGTCATTGCTGTAACGAGCGACAAGGCATTAGTTCGTTTAGTTAATTCATCTCGCAGTGCGACAAGTTCTGTCTTTAGGGTTTCTAAGTCAGACTGTGATGCTTTCGGAGTTCGATTGAAAAGAGCCATCGCACCTGCGATTATGGCACGCCGATGGTAGTCTGAGTGGTACGACGCGGGGTGGAGCAGTCCGGTAGCTCGTTGGGCTCATAACCCAAAGGTCGTAGGTTCAAATCCTACCCCCGCCACCAATTCTCAGTAAGTTGAGGTATCCATGAACAGACTTGAACGAGTGCGAACAATTCGCAAGTCATTGGGTGCAGGCTCGGCAGTCGTCGGAAGTTGGATGCAAATTCCGGATTCAAACATCGCCGAAATTATGGGGCGCGCCGGCTATCAATGGGTGGCAATCGACATGGAGCATGGGCCCGTTTCGGTTAGCCAGCTGCCAGATATTTTTCGTGCGCTTGAACTCGGTGGCACACTTCCATTGGCCCGTGTCGCAAGCCCGTTGCCGATTAACTGTCGACAAGCCCTCGACCAAGGTGCTGGCGGGGTCGTGATTCCGATGATTTCTTCGGCTAATCAACTTGAAGCGATTATCAGTGAATGTCACTGGCCACCTCGTGGCCGACGCGGTGTCGGATTTCAACGAGCAAATGTTTTTGGAAAGTTTTTTGACGCGTATTCAGAAGAATCACAAGAGGCTCTTGTTGTTGCCCAGATCGAACACATTGACGCGGTTAACAATCTTGAATCAATTGTCGCCGTGAAAGGTCTGGATGCGGTGATGGTCGGCCCGTATGACTTGTCGGCATCACTCGGCATCACCGGTGACTTTGAAAACAAAAAATATCTTGACACGCTTTCTCAAATTCTCAAGGTGTGCGCCAAACATAAAATGCCATGCGGTATTCACGTTGTGCAACCTGACACGAAAATGCTTGATCAGCGAATCGATGAGGGCTACACATTTATCGCGTATGGGGTTGACACGGTGTTTTTGAACCTAGGTGCAACAGCGCCCAAGTGATTAAAACTTGCCCCGTATCCGACGATTTAAAAATCGCATGACCGTGAAAGTTTTGAGAGTTGGTATCGCTGGTTACGGTGTGGTCGGTAAGCGTCGTGGTGATTGTGTAGAGCGTCATCCAAATCTTGAACTCGTTGCGGTTTGTGATCGCGTCTTCAAAGACGACGGTGTATTGCCAAATGGTGTGCGGCATTTTCGCACTTACCAGCAACTTTTAGAAGAAAAACTGGATGTTTTAATCGTCTGTGTAACCAATGACATCGCGGCTGAAGTTACACAGGCTGGTTTGAATCTTGGCCTACATGTGTTTTGTGAAAAGCCACCAGGGCGAGACATTGCCGATATCACTCGCGTGATTGAAACCGAAAAGAAGAACCCGAATTGTCGTTTGATGTATGGGTTCAATCATCGCTATCACGACTCTGTTCAAGATGCGTTGAAGATTATTCGTTCTGGTCGCTTCGGCAACATCATCAATATGCGCGGTGTTTACGGAAAGTCAAAATTAATTACTTTCAATCAAGCCGACTGGCGGGCCAAGCGAGAAATTGCCGGCGGCGGCGTGCTGCTAGATCAAGGCATCCACATGGTTGATTTAATGCGTCTGATTGCCGGCGAATTCGTTGATGTGCAGAGTTTCATTTCAAATGGTCACTGGGGATACAACGTCGAAGACAACGCCTATGCGTTGATGCGAACTGGCGAAGGCGTAGTTGCGATGCTCAATTCGTCTGCGACCCAATGGCGACATCAATTTAGTCTTGATATAAATATGCAACGCGGTGGAGTAATTTTGCGGGGCATCTTGACTGGTTCAAAAAGTTACGGTAACGAGACGATGACACTTGTAACTGCCGACCCAGATCGAGATAACGGTGATCCAAAAGAAGAACTTTTCGAATATAAAGACGACCCGTCTTGGGATTTGGAGATTGCGGCGTTTACGCAAAGCATTCTTCATAATCAACCCGTTCAAAACGGCACATCACATGATGCCTTCGAAACGATGAAACTTGTCTATAAAATTTATTACGCTGATCCGATTTGGCGCGACAAATTCAATATTGAAAACCCTGAGGTACCCCAATGAGTGATCTGACAATCAACGATATTCAAGGTATTGTGATCGCCACCACAGAACTTGTTCGCAACGTTGGTAAAAAGTTCATTCGCGCCAATAACCAAGACGCCAAATAAGTAGTTGATCTTCAAGTGGGCGGTCGATAAATTAAACTGGCGGCCGACAAAATTTTAGAAAAACAACTAATTAAAGGGCTGCAAACTTTCAAATTTCCGATTTTGAGCGAAGAAACTGGGTTCATTGACTCGGCTGAATTCAAGAACTTGCTTTGGGTGATAGACCCACTAGATGGCAGTTACAACTTCAGCAGGGGTCTGGGCCCCTCGATGATTTCTTTGGCGTTGTGGCAGCGAAACGAGCCCGTGCTGGGTGTGTTGTTCAATTTAGTGACCAAACAATTAACTTTTGGTGGACCAAAAATTGGCGCATACGTTGAAAAAGTTCTCGTACATGTTTCTGATCGACAAGAACGTGGCCAAGCGACTCTTTGCACCGGGTTCCCAAGTCGGTTTCCGATTGACGATCCGCGTGCTGTTGAAGCATTCGCAACAACGATGCGCTCATTCGGAAAAATTCGGATGATTGGCGCAGCAGCGGCATCGCTTTGGCTTGTCGCAACTGGCGCGGCAGATGTCTATGCCGAACACAACATTATGTTTTGGGATGTTGCTGCAGGATTAGCAATCGTCAATGGAGCAGGTGGCACATTTGAAATTGATGGGGTTAACTTGCCCGAGCGAATATTTAGCGAGCCGTGCACGGTGGTTGCAAGTAACGGCAAGTTCGATGCATCAGTGTCAATGTTTGACGCGGTTCGCGGGCTGTGATGACAAGTCTTGATACAGGCGTCAAAATTGTCCGCAATGTCGGAAGATTCACGATTGGTGATGGTTCAATTTCGGGAGTAGCAGATTTAGTTAACGCTCAACGAACAAAAGTTTCACCAAATGCAATTTATTTAATCGATGAGTTTTTCGAAAAAAGCATAGACATTCTCAACCCGTTAGGAATAGTTGCGGGTGATGCAAAACATTTTATAAAAACCACAAAAGAGCCGACCACTCAAGGAATAGACGAACTCGTAAGTGCACTTCAATTATCGGGCCATAAACAACCGGCAACAATCGTCGGAGTAGGTGGCGGCATAACACTCGATACCGCAAAGGCTGTATCGAACCTGTTGACAAATGGCGGCAAGGCAGCCGACTACCAAGGTTGGGATTTGGTACGCGTACCTGGCGTTCACAAAATTGGTGTACCTACTATTTCGGGCACTGGTGCCGAAGCTACACGCACTTGTGTGATGACCAATTTAGAAACTGGCCTCAAGTTGGGTATGAATAGCGACTACACAGTGTTTGATCACATTATTTTGGACCCTGATTTGACCCGCACTGTTCCGCGAAATCAATATTTTTATACTGGCATGGACGCTTATATTCATTGCATCGAAGCACTCGCAGGCTCGTATCGAAATGCAATCGGCGATGCATATTCTCGGGAAACCGTGAATCTTTGTCGCAACGTGTTTTTAAGCACCGACATGATGGCAGATGCTCGAAGAAGCGATTTGATGGTTGCCAGTTACTTGGGCGGATGTGCGATTGCCACGAGTTATGTAGGGATCATTCATCCGTTTTCAGCGGCGTTAAGTGTCGTGTTTGGTATGCATCATTGTGTAGCAAACTGCGTCGTGCTCAATGTGATGAGCGAGTTTTATCCTGAAGCACATAGCGAGTTTCGAAAAATGATTGACTTGCAAAAAGTTGAACTACCCCGCGGTGTTTGTGCAAACCTAACTGATGATCTGCGTCAAGCCTTGATCGCCGCGACGATCAAACACGAAAAGCCACTTACCAATGCATTGGGCACCGAGTTTCGAGCAACGCTCACAGACGCAAGGATCATCTCACTGTTCGAGAAGATGTAAAGATCTCAGAGTAAAATCAACACATGCCTGGTTACGAACTTATTGGTGCTGAAGAACAGGCGCAGGTCGACGATATTTTTCAACACGGTGGAGTTTTATTTCGTCACTCTTTTGATCATTTACGCCAAGATCGCTGGAAGGTGCGTGATTTTGAACAAGAGTTTGCAAAATCTGTCGGTATGCCCCATGCGCTTGCGGTTACATCTGGCACCGCAGCCCTGCGGGTTGCGCTTGCAGTTTTAGACCTACAACCAGGTGACGAAGTAATCACCCAGAGTTTTACTTTTGTCGCCACTGTTGAAGCGATAATCGAAGCAGGTGCAATACCAGTGTGTGCGGAAATTGACGGCACATTAAACATGGATCCTGAATCTTTGAAGTCGTTGATCACCCCGAAAACTAAGGCCGTGATTGCGGTGCACATGCTTGGCACACCTGCTCGACTGTTCGAGATCGATGATATTTGTCGAAAAAATAATCTCGTGTTGATTGAAGACGCAGCGTGGGGATGTGGCGGTTCACTTGACGGTCGGCCACTGGGAACTTGGGGCCAAATGGGAACATACAGTTTTGACTTTGCGAAAACAATGACCACTGGCGAAGGCGGAATGATCGTTTTTCGTAACGAAGACGACTACAAAGCGGCTGCGGCATGGCACGACCACGGTCACGAGAATAATCCGAGCGTGCCGAGGTGGGAGGACACCCGCGCAAGCAGTGGCTTTAACTTTCGCATGACCGAGATGCAAGGCGCAGTTGGATTGGCTCAATTAAAAAAACTATCTCACGTCGTGACTATGCAACGCAAAAATCGAGATTCAATGTGGTCTGCGATAGAGATACTTCCCGGGATTATTCCGCGTGAAGTGCCTGCTGGTTCTTATGAAACTGCTGACGCATTGATTTTTAGTGTGGCTGATAAAGCAACTGCAAAAAAATGTCGTGACTCGTTGTTGACCGAAGGTCTGTCGACAAAAATTTTGCCTGAGGCGGTTACCTGGCACTTTGCCGGCACTTGGACGCACATGTCAGAACTCGTGGCACGTCACGGCGGCGACCTGACAAATGCCTTTGGCCCATCTCGGTCGCGACTTGAACGCGCGGTTTCGCTACCAGTGATAGTAAAAATGGACGAGACGGTTCCGGCAAGATTACACACCGCCCTAGCAAAAGTATTGAGCTGAAAATACCATGATACAGCCAGTGATCTCAGTGATCGTCGCGGCGTACAACCAAGAGCGATATTTGACAAGATGTTTGCGATCGTTGCTTGCACAAAGTTTCGCCCGTGACAGGTTTGAAATCGTGGTCATCAATGATGGCAGTACGGACCGCAGTGCAAATGTATTGCAAGAGTTTGTCGATGAAATAGTTTTGATCACAAATGAGAGCAATATCGGTTTACCTGCATCGCTGAACAAGGCGATCCGTCGAGCACGAACACCATATGTTGTTCGTGTTGACGCCGATGACTATGTCAACAATGAGTTTTTACATCTGTTGCACGAATTCTTGCGCGAGAACAAATACATGGATGCAATCGCTTGTGATTATTTATTGGTTGACGAGCAAGAAGAAGTTCTTGCTCGCAACAATTGCATCAACGACCCAATCGCATGTGGAATCATGTTTCGCACTGAGCAACTAATCGACATAGGCCTGTATGACGAAACCTTCCTGCTGCACGAAGAAACCGATCTTCGACTGAGGTTTACCGAGAAATATAAGATCCATCGACTTGAACTACCTCTATATAGATATCGTCGTCACGAAAACAACTTGACGAACGACGCAGCAGCGATGGAGCACCACCGTCAGCGAATCATCAAAAAGCACGGCGAAAAGCCGACACTATGACGGTCTCGATGCAACTCGGTAATCGTCTGGTTGGCGAACACGATTTGCCATACATAATTGCTGAAATTGGTGTGAACCATGAAGGTTCTCTTGATACAGCAAAGCGCTTGATTGAGGCCGCAAAACGCGGCGGAGCAGACGCCGCAAAATTTCAGACGTATAAGGCGGGTCTCATTGCGTCAAAATTCTCACCGTCTTATTGGGATACGACCAAAGAACCGACAACTAGTCAATACGAATTGTTCACCAAGTACGACTCGTTTGGCGAAGCCGAGTATAAACAACTGGCGGATCATTGCGAAAAATTTGAGATCGAGTTTGTTTCGACACCGTTTGATGTTGGCGCCGTTGAGATGCTCAACCCATTGGTGAAGTATTTCAAAATCGCATCCGCTGATATTACGAACCCGCCGTTGCTTAAAAAAGTCGCGGCAACAAGCAAGCCAATAATTTTGTCAACCGGTGCATCAAACGTTGCCGAAATAGATGCAGCCCTGGCGATTTTGCGCGCAGCAGGTGCGAAACAAATTTGCTTGTTGCACTGCATTCTTAATTATCCAACCCGAGACCAGAACGCTCATCTCGGGATGCTCACTGGTCTGCATAATCGTTACCCAGATTTATTGCTCGGATATTCGGATCACACTTTGCCAACCGAAGAGATGACAAGTTTGATTAGCGCACATTTACTAGGTGCCGTCGTGCTAGAGAAACACTTCACGCTTGACAAGACTTTGCCCGGCAACGACCACTACCACGCCATGGATGAATTTGATTTGGCAAGATTTAAAGTCAAAGTTAAAAAAGTGCACGAGTTGCTCGGGCCGACACGCGACAAAAGCCCGATTGCCACTGAAGATTTGTCACGCCTCAATGCGCGGCGAAGCATCGTGTTGGCACGTGATCTGAAATCTGGACACACGATTATCGACGGCGATTTAGTCGCAAAACGCCCAGGTACGGGTGTCAGCCCGATGAGTTGGGATGAAGTAATTGGCAAAAAAGTAGTTCGAGATTTACCAGAAGACCACATTCTGACTTGGGATGACATCACCAAATCATGACCCGAGTTGTAGCCGTGGTGCAGGCGCGCATGGGATCACAGCGGTTTCCCGGCAAAATGTTGGCGAAACTTGGTGACCGAGAATTGCTGAGTTGGGTGTTGACCCGTGTGTGTGACGCCAAACAAATTGATCAAGTTGTGCTTGCAACATCACATGGTCGCGACGACGATCAGCTTGCCGATGCTGCATCAAGTTTTAATGCACTTGTCGTGCGGGGCAGTCAAGATGATGTGTTGGATCGATTTGTACAATCGGCAAAGATTTCGCAGGCAGATTTAGTCGTTCGGGTTTGCGCCGATAATCCGTTTGTCGCCGCCGAAGAAATAGACCGCTTGGTTGTCGCCCATAAATCTGGCGGCTTCGACTATTCGTGCAATCACCAGCAAAGGCTCAAAAATCGATACGCCGATGGTTTTGGTGCCGAAATTCTTTCAACCGCACTTCTAAACGATATTGCCCAGTTGGCAAACCAACAGTCGCATCGCGAGCATGTCACGAGTTACATCTGGGATAACGCTTCAAAATACAAAATTCACGCAGTTGCTGCACCAGCCGAGTTGGCGTTTCCTGAAATCAAATTAGACATTGACACACCACAAGAAATGCAACAGTTAAATGAATTCGTCAAGAAATTTGTGATAACGACGACATCAAGCGCAGCAGAAATTGTCAAAGCATTCAATAAATTTAAGAATTCGTGAGTAGTCTGCAGGGATGTCAAACACCAAACCACAAATAGTGATTCCGCAAACTCCTGCGCCGAGCAGTTTAGTAACCGAAGATATTGCGGTTGGCGACGGCGTCGAAGCCGTCAGCGGCAAAAACGTCTCTGTACACTACGTCGGTGTGGCGTGGAGCACCGGAAAACAATTTGATGCATCATGGGATCGCGATGAGCCGTTTGATTTTGGTTTGGGTGCAGGTCAAGTTATTTCAGGTTGGGATAAAGGTGTTGTCGGCATGAAAGTCGGCGGGCGTCGCAAACTTACAATTCCACCAGATATGGGCTACGGCAGTCAGGGAGCAGGCGGAGTAATCAAGGGCGGCGAGACACTCGTGTTTGTCGTTGATTTGTTGAACGTCTTTTAGTCGGCTGAAACTTGTTTTTTGCGGTAGTGGTTGCGACAAAGTAATTCGTAACGAATAACATCGCCGAACAACGGCGCAATCGTGTTTTTATCGGTGTCGCCGACCATCACGGTTTCGCCTTCAAGCACGACTTTGTCGTTGACTAAGCGGGCGTTGTTCGTCGCTCTTGCGCCGCACCAACATCTCGCCTCTACTTGCATTTCGATTCGTTGGTCGGCGATCTCGAGCAGCCGCCGCGTGCCATCAAAAAGCAATCCTTTGAAGTCGGTAATCAGACCGAATGCATAGACATCAACATGAAGTTCGTCGACGATTAGTGCAAGTTGGTCGCATTGCTCGACCGTGCAGAATTGCGCTTCGTCGCAAACAATAAATTGCAGGGGCATTCGTGACACGGCCAAATCAAACAGATTTATCTCGGGTGCCATCTCAATTGCCGGCGTTGAAACGCCCAGGCGACTGGTAACTTGACCGCCATCTCGGTCGAGTTTTGTCAACAAGAGTCCGGCCAGGCCACGACTAGTTAAATTATGATTTATTTGTAAAGCCAGAGTACTTTTGCCAGAACCCATTGTTCCGTAGTTAAACCGCAACGTTGCCATCTCAGGTCAAAACAATACTCTGTTGTTGCTGAAGTTAGAAAAACGAATTGGCGAATCGGTGAATTAGCGTGATTATTCATGACCTCCGAAGAACTCGCAAAATTTATTGATCACACACAACTTGCGCCCGAAGCGACTTCGCAAGATATAGCCAAGCTTTGTGACGAGGCTCGCAGGTTCAATGTTGCAGCAGTCTGTTTTTCGCCATCACTATTGCCTTTACCAGCAGTGTTGATCGCCGAATTAGCAACCGGCGACATCAAAATTGCGTGCGTGATTGGGTTTCCGTCTGGGGCGCATAGTGGTGAAGTAAAAGCCTTTGAGGCAAGACACGCGACACAAAATGGCGCCACAGAAATCGACATGGTCGTGAATTTGGGTTTTGTGTTTTCAGCCAATTGGTTAGAACTAGGCGACGAGATTGCCCAAGTTCGTGCGGCGATACCCGCAAAAACCTGCCTGAAAGTAATTATTGAATCGGCTGCACTAACAGACGCGCAGATAGTCACGGTGTGCAGAGTGGCTGTTGCCAATGGCGCAAATTTTGTGAAGACCTCGACTGGGTTTCATAAATCAGGCGGGGCAACAACGCAAGCAGTCAAATTGATGCGTGCAACCGTCGGCGACTCAATTGGTGTTAAAGCCAGTGGCGGAATTCGAACTCGACAAGCGGCATTAGAAATGATTGATGCGGGTGCAACCCGTCTCGGCACTTCGGCAACTCAAGCGATACTCACCGAATAAATTTTTAGTTAGAAAAACCCCGCATTGGCAAAGACGGGCGTTGCAGCCAGTTATCACTCGGGTAACTTGCTGTGCCGTCTATTGCATGAAGCGTGAACGCGTGTCGCGGTTGGTCGCTGGTGTTTGGTCCCGAGCGATGTGGCAAGGTTCCGTTGAGCAGAATTAGGGTTCCGCGCGGTGCTTCAAGTGGCACCAATCCTTCAGTCGGGTACGGGGTCGAATCAAAAACTTCGTTGAATGTCGACTTGCCGTCTTGAGATAGGCGATTGCGAGTTTTAACAGGTATGCGATGACCACCAGGAAGTGCCCACATGCAACCGTTCTGTGTTGTCGCGTCGTCAATTGCAAACCAAAAACCGATCACTGATTGTGGGTCGGTCCACAGATATGTGTGATCAACATGACTTGTGACTTCTCCACCGATGCGCGGTTGTTTGAAGATATACATTGACTGCAAAATTTTTTCTTGTTTCATGCCGATTGATTGCGCAACTGCAGCAAGGCGACTTGAATGACTGAACTCGTTGAATACCGGGTCGAGATCATGCATCGCGTGACCAAGTTTGTTGAGACACAAGTGGGCGTCTTGACGAAGTTCGCCACGCTCGTTGAAAGCATCTTTTTCAAAGAAACAGCGAATCTTGTCACCACTAGTCAAGAAATAATCGTCTGAAGCATGTACTGCGGTGCCGTCGGCAGTGAACACGGTCGCTTGTTCTGGCGACGGAC
>CAXNFV010000013.1:0-10115 GCA_964201675.1 Ilumatobacteraceae bacterium
CCACACTTTTCAAAAAGAAGTAATTGATAAATCAATGATCTTTCCGGTGATCGTGGATTTGTGGGCTCCGTGGTGTGGACCGTGTAAAACTCTCGGTCCGATTCTTGAAAAATTGGTTGCGGCAACAAAGGGTCAAGTTATTTTGGCCAAAGTTGATGTCGATAAATGTCCGCAAATTGCGCAAGCATTTCAGGCCCAGTCAATACCTGCTGTTTACGCGATGAAAGACGGAAAAATCTTGGATGGTTTTGTCGGCGCCCAGCCAGAACATGTTGTAAATGAGTTTGTAAAAAAACTTCTGCCAGAGGTTGTTGCCGTAGATGTAAGAGCGTTGCTCGCAAAGGGCGATGAAGCTAGTTTGCGCCAAGCATTTGAAGCCGAGCCTGCAAACGAGGCGGTGGTGATTGCATTGGCTGAGTTGCTGGTGTCTCGCAACGATTGTGCGGCGGCGCTTGAAATCCTAAAGACAATCCCCGAGACTGATCGAGTGCGCGTTGCTGTGGCTGCGGCGCGAGCGGCATTTGTGCCGGTCGATGATTATGACTCGGTGCTGAAACAGTTGTTAGAGCAAGTGAAGTCAGATGAAGAGGCGAAAAAGAGATATCTCGATTTGTTGGAGAAAATGGGACCAAATGATCCGCGGACTGCTGACTACCGAAAAAAGTTGACCGCCAGGCTTTTCTAAGAAACCAAACTTTGTTAAGCCTTAAGTTGAGGCTGCTGCCCACATTGGGCGATGAAATTAGTTCAATCAACTTTTAAAAAATTACAAACCACAATCAAATGGTTCGGCATATCACGTTTGATTGGTTCATTGATGAGTCTGATCGCAGTCGCCTTGGCAGGTTGGTGGCTGTTGAGAATTCCCCCACCGCCACCCGAAGATTCGATTCCGGTCGCGAGCACGGCTACAACCGTGAGTTTTGATTTGAGTTCGTCGCAGACGACCGTGCTTGGGCCTACTTCGTTGAATTCAGAAATAACTGTTCATATTGCCGGGGCAGTCAAGGCGCCTGGGGTTTATCAGTTTCGTCTTGGCGCACGAATCAATGACGGTGTCGTTGCTGCGGGCGGTGCCACTGTGCAAGCAGATCTTGATTCGGTGAACCTGGCGATGTTGCTCAGTGAGGGTATACAGATTTATATACCGAAGAGAAACGAAAAACCACACATAGTTGTTCAACCCAGATTCACAAATCCGACTAGTTCAAATGATGCGCCAGATAAACAATTACAAGTCAGTATCAACATAAACACTGCGACTGCTATTGAACTTGAACAACTTGCAGGAGTTGGACCGTCGACGGCCAAAGCGATAATCGCGTTTCGCGAAAAAAATGGCGCATTCAAGAGCGTCGAAGATCTATTGAATGTTCGTGGAATCGGCCCGGCGAAATTAAGCGAAATCTTGCCCCAGGCACGCGTGAACTAGTGCTTCAGATAACCCCAAGCACAGCCGCTGCGAAAGCAAGAGAAATTAGTGAACCCAAGACAATACCGATCGCCAACGGACGGAATTCTCGAAGCCATTCTGGCCAGCTTGCAATCGTTGATTGAATTGCCCGGCGCGCGGCGTAATGACCGATAACCCACCACAAAACCAGGCTCGAGACCACGCTCAAGAAGTAACGGACGAATCCGCCGATCGCAGGAACGCCAAACAGCGGCAAAGTTGGCAACGCAATTACGGTCAATGCAAAACCCAGAACGCCGGTGATCGAGCCTGGTAACACGATCAATAACAAGCCGACGATCAGAACGGCGATTGAAAACGCGATTGCAAAAAATCCGCCCATTTTGCGAACAGTGTCGCGGTGGGCGTCGATTCCGTCGAGTACGGCAGGCAGAGTTTTTTGCGTCTTCGGCTTTGCGACTTTTGCCATGACTCAATCGTACGATCTTGTGCGTTCCGATTGGTTCATCGTCGGATTGGCAATTTCAAGTGTGTGCGCCACTCGCGCAGTTGAAAAAACTTTTGTCACAACTCTTGTTGCTGGAGTCGCAATTTTCGTGATACTCCTGGCGATGGTCATCGCTCGAAGCAAATTGATTCGGTTCGTGATCGTCGGGTTATTTGCTTTTTTAGGTTTTGTCAACGGTTCGTGGGCGATCACCGAACTGCGTAGCGTTGAATTGGGTCAATATTCGGGGGAGGCTCGAGTAGTTACTGATCCGCAACGAGTTGGGGCGGCAACACAAATTATCCTCGATATTTCAGGCGACAGGTTTGTCGTCTATGCCTACGGGGGACCTTCGTGGCGATTGAGTAATGCAAATGTGGGCGAAACAATTTTGGTGTCGGGCTGGCGAAAAAAACTCTCGCCGACTCAGACCCAACGATTGGTCTCGAAACATATCAAAGGCAATTTTGAAATTGAAACTGTCGGAGAGCGAAAATTTATTGCATCACCTATTTATCGCAGTGCTCAGCGCGTGCGAACACTCATTTCTAGTGGTGCAAAATCATTTCCGGTTGATGAGCGTTCACTATTTACGGGTCTCGTAGTTGGTGATGATTCAAAACAGCCTGAACAAATGATCTCGGCTTTCAGAAAATCAGGGCTTGCCCATCTTGTTGCCGTTTCGGGGCAAAATGTGGCGTTCGTGCTCACTGCACTCTCGCCATTGCTACGTCGGTTGCCAAACAAAGCGAGATTATTCGTGACAATGGGTGTTTTGATTTGGTTTGTTGTGATTACTCGAGTTGAACCCAGTGTGATTCGCGCTGCGGTGATGGCCGGTGTGGCAACACTTTCGATTTCGCTTGGTCGACCGACTCGGACACTGCGAATTCTCGCCTTGACCGTGATCATTACAGTTTTTCTCGATCCTTTGCTCGCATGGTCCGTGGGTTACTACATGTCGGTCGGTGCGACAACAGGACTATGTCTACTGTCGGGTCGACTTTCGCGTGTGATTCCTGGTCCACGCTGGTTGGCATCACTAGTCGCGGCAACTATTTCTGCGCAGATCGGTGTGGCGCCAGCAGTTGTATTTGTTTTTGGGGTTCCTGCGGCAATCGGAATTCTCGCCAACATTTTGGCTGTTCCGGTGGCGTCTCTAGTCATGCTGGCAGGTTTACCGTTGTCGCTGTTTTCGGGTGCCATTAGCGAAACCGCGTTCTCTGCATTGGGCACGATCATTATGTGGCCAGTGTTAATCGGTGTGCGATGGGTCTGGTGGGTGGCGGCACTCGGTGACCGTTTGAGCTTCACTGGCTTTGCAAATTTGGCAATGTGGATCACAGTTTTGGCATTGATCTTGGTGTTGCTACACAGAGATGCGAGAGTAGAGGGGTGACGATTCATTTAATTACTGGCAACGACCCCAGGCTCGTATCTGACAAAGTTACCGAGATCACTCGTGAACTAATCAAATCGATGAACTCACAAGAGAATCGAAGCACAATTTTAGAGACCCATGATGCGGGAGCACCATCGGGAGATCTTCGTGAGAACGCTATTCGCCAGGCGGTCGCTTCGGCAGAAACAATGTCACTTTTTGGTGAAGAGCGTGTGGTTGTGATTCGAGAAATTTCTGAAGCAACTGTTGGCGAACTTACAACACTCGTAAAGTATCTCGAGCATCCGTCTGACAGTACGCATCTAGTCGTTAGCGCTTCGGGTAAGTTGCCGAAATCAATCAGCGATGCACTCAAACGTTCTGGCGCCACAATTATTGCGACCGAGCCACCGCAGCGTCGCCAAGAACTTGTGACATGGTTTTTAGAGAAATTCACGGAGTCGCAGTTGACGGTTGACGCACTTGCGCTGAACGAAATCATTGACTGGCTAGGAGAAGACCAGGCGCGATTGCCCGGATTAATTGACACATTGGTATCGGCATATGGAACAACCAAAAAATTAACAAAACAAGATGTGTCGGTATTTCTTGGTGACGCGGGCAGTGTCAAGCCTTGGGATCTAACGGATGCAATAGACGCAGGTGATTCGCCGTTGGCATTAGAGATGTTGACGCGAATGGTGCGCAGTGGAGATTTTCATCCACTTCAAGTAATGGCGATTTTGCACACGCATTATTTGAAGTTGATGCGCTTAGACGGGCCAGAGATTCACAGCCCGGCAGATGTGCTGACTTTAATTGGCGGTAAGAGCGAGTTTCAAGGCAAAAAGTATCTCACCCAATATCGGCGCATAGGCGGTGCCGGAATATCTCAAGCGATGCAACTGTTGGCGCGTGCAGATGTTGACTTGCGAGGTGGAAAGGATCTCGGCGAAGCACTAACAATGGAGATTCTCGTTGCTCGTTTGTGCCGTTTAGTTTCTTCAACTAAGTCAAGCCGTACGACTCGAACTTTTTCGCCGAAGCGAAATTAAAAATTATTTTGCGGCTGCTGCGGTGGCGTTTAGTTTGCGCATTAAGCGGCTCTTGCGGCGGGCTGCTTGCTTAGGGTGAATGATGCGCTTTCGGGCCGCGGTGTCAAGACGCTTAACAGCGAGGCGAAGCGCCTCGGCGTTTTCAGGTGTGCCTGCGGTCTCGTTTGCGGCCTTGACTCGTGAACGCAATTCACTACGGACAGCCTTGTTGCGGTCGTTAGCTTTGGCGTTGGTAATGATGCGCTTTTTCTGAGATTTGATATTTGCCACGTCGCAAGGCTAACAGCGAGTAAGGGCTTGCCAAACACGAGCCGTGTAGAATTTGAATGCTTCACGTTCGTCTTATTTGAGACTTGCGTCGTGAAGATCAAAGTCTTAAAAGAAATGGCCTAATGGATTTAGCTTTAATACGAAACTTCTCGATCATCGCCCACATTGATCACGGTAAATCAACGCTTTCCGACCGAATTTTAGAGATGACCAACGCAGTTGAGGCGAGAGCGATGCGGGCTCAGTATCTCGACACGATGGATCTCGAGCGCGAGCGTGGCATCACGATCAAAGCCCAAAATGTGCGAGTTGATTGGAAGGGCAACACGCTGCATCTGATCGACACTCCAGGTCATGTTGACTTCGGATACGAGGTGAGTCGTTCTTTGGCTGCGTGCGAGGGAGTTGTTTTGGTGGTCGATGCCGCTCAGGGAATCGAAGCCCAGACACTTGCCAACTGTTATTTGGCGCTAGAGAATAATCTTGAAATTGTCGCCGCCTTGAACAAGATCGATCTTCCGGCTGCCGACCCCGATCGATACGCGATGGAGATTGAAAAAGTTCTTGGCATTCGCGCCGAAGATATTTTGCGAATTTCTGCCAAGACCGGCAACGGAGTACCAGAGTTGTTGGATGCAATCGTCGAAAGAATTCCTGCGCCGAAAGGTGACCCAGACGCCGCACTGCAAGCACTGATTTTTGACAGTCAGTACGACCAGTATCGCGGCGTTGTTTCGTCGATTCGGGTGATGAACGGCCGTATACGTAGCAACGACAAGTTGCGTTTTATGCAAACCAATGCTGTGCACGAAGCGCTTGAGGTTGGCGTGCGTCGGCCAGTGCCGACTCCGGTCGATGAACTTGGTCCGGGTGAAGTCGGATATTTAATCGCCGGAATTAAAGATGTTGGTGAAGCCCGAAGTGGTGAAACTGTGACCCACGAGGCGCGTCAAGCAGCCGAGCCACTTGCCGGCTACAGCGACCCGAAGCCGATGGTCTTTTGCGGATTGTTTCCGATTGATGCCGATGATTTTGAGACACTGCGTGAAAGTTTGCAGAAACTGAAACTTAATGACGCGTCAATTAGTTATTTGCCGGAGTCGTCGGGCGCGCTTGGTTTTGGTTTTAGGTGCGGCTTTCTTGGTTTGTTACACATGGAAATCGTCAAAGAACGCCTTGAGCGTGAATTCAACTTGGCGTTAATTGCGACAGCGCCATCGGTGCAATATCAAGTCACAAAAACAGATGGATCATTAGAAATTGTCGACAACCCTGCCGAGTTGCCACCGACCGTTTATATCAAGTCGATTCAAGAGCCGTATTTCAAAGTCAACATTATTACCCCAAAGGACTACACCGGAACGCTGATGGATCTTTGTCAAACCCGTCGCGGAGAACTTGGCAAGCTTGAGTATCTCTCGCCAGAGAGAGTTGAGTTGCACTATTTGATTCCCCTCGCCGAAGTAGTCGTTGATTTTTTTGATCAAATGAAGAGCCGATCGCAAGGCTATGCAAGCCTCGATTACGAGCTTGACGGCTATCGCGAATCAGATCTTGTCAAAGTTGATTTATTTCTCAATGCGATTGCCGCCGATGCGTTCAGCACAATCGTGCATCGTGACAAGGCCTATGACTACGGCAAACGGATGTGCGAGAAACTAAGAGAATTGATCCCGCGTCAAATGTTTGATGTGCCGATTCAGGCGGCAATTGGCGGCAAATTTATCGCTCGTGAAACGGTGAAGGCCAAGCGAAAGGATGTTTTGGCAAAGTGCTACGGCGGAGACATTTCGCGTAAGCGCAAACTTCTTGAAAAGCAAAAAGAAGGCAAGAAGAAGATGAAGTCAATTGGCCGTGTCGAAATACCTGGGGATGTAGTTATCTCGGCATTAAAACTCGACGATTGAAATCGACACAGAGAATTTATGTCCGACAATCGTGGCGGTGTATTCCGTTCGCTTAAATACTTCAATGCCAAGATTTTCTTTGTAAGTCTTCTTGTTTCAAATATCGGTAGCTGGTTGCAACTTACGGCTTCGTCTCTGTTGCTCTATCGCCTTACTGGCAACGCGGCAGATCTCGGCTACAACGTTGCGTTTCAATTTTTACCGATGTTGTTTTTTGGTACATGGTGTGGGGCGTTGGCTGATCGACACAATCGGCGGCGAATTGCGATGATCACCCAAAGTGCTCTTGCGGGCCAGGCATTTTTACTGGGTGTGCTTGATTTGACTGGGTCAATCAATGTGCCGATTGTTTATGCTCTGTCATTGTTGCTGGGCATTATTGGCGCGTTTGATAATCCTGCTCGCCGCGGGCTGGTGACCGAACTTGTGCCTTCGGTTGATCTACCGAATGCGATGTCGTTAAATACGGCAGTGATGACAGGCTCGCGAGTTTTCGGAGCGGCGATTGCAACTTTGCTGGTGGGCCCATTGGGCACAGGCTGGCTGTTTGTTCTTAATGGAGTTTCATACGCTGCAATGATTTATGGCATATATGGTCTGCGAAAATCCGAGATGTATCCACCAATGCAAAGACCAGCGGGTGGCTCGCCCGTGCGCGAAGTTTTCAAGTATGTCGCGGGCAATCGTCGATTGTTGACGATGTTTTTGGTGTATGTCACGGTCAGCACATTTTCATTTAATTTTGGTGTTGCATTGCCAAAACTTGCCGACATCCGGTGGGGTGACGAGCGAGCATTTGGATGGGTAATGGCCACAACAGGAGTCGGCAATCTCGCGGGTGCACTTTTGACTGCGCGACTTAAAATTGTTTCAATGAGCTGGTTTGTCAGCAATATTGCGCTGCTCGGGATATCTGGTATCGGTCTGGCGTTCGCACCAAACGTTTGGTTTGCGTTTCTTTGGAGTATTCCGTTAGGAATAGGAGGAGCGGCGATGATCGCTTCTGGTAATGCGATCAGTCAGCAAGAATCACCGCCCGATATGCGCGGCAGGTTGCTGGCTCTTACTGCTGTTGCATTTTTGGGCAGCACCCCAATCGGCGGACCAATCACCGGATTAATTGCCGACGCCATTTCACCTGAGTGGTCACTGGCATATGGCGGGTTGATTGCTCTAGTTTGTGCCGCAGTCGCAGTAGTGGCATGGAGATGATTGTGCGGGGTTCTAATGTCTAGTAAATCTTCTAATTCGTTGATGTGGTTTCGTCGAGATTTGCGTCTAGAAGATAATCCGGCGCTGGTTGCGGCTGCCAAAGCGAGTCAGTCTGGCAAAGTGACGCCGTTGTTCGTGCTTGATCCAATGTTTTTGACACGATCTGGTGCGCCGCGTTTGGCATTCTTGTTTCGATCGCTTCGCGATTTGAACGACCAGATGTCTGGGGCACTTGTTGTTCGCATCGGTAACCCTGTTGATGTCGTTGCCCAAGTCGCCAAAGAAGTAGACGCCATAGAAGTTTTTGCGGCTAAAGATTTTGCACCGTATGGGCAAAAGCGGGACGTCGCAGTATCTAAGGCGCTTGCTAAAGTCGGCGCGAAATTAAATCATGTCGGCTCACCATATGCAGTTGATCCGGGTACGGTTCGCAAGGCGGACAACACACCATATGCGGTGTTCACTCCATTTTCGAAGATTTGGTTGGCGCACGGTTGGTCAGCGCCAACACGCAAAGCAACTGTTAAATGGTTTGGCGCGCCAGAGGTGATGACCCAAGAGATTCCGGCCGATCCAATTTTGACGGCGCAGATTGCCGATGTTGGATCAAAAGCTGCGTGGAAGCGCTGGGAGAGTTTTGCCAAAACTGGTTTGAATAAATATAAAGAAGAACGCAATAATCCGGACCGTGACGGGTGCAGCAAAATGTCGGTGTATCTTCGATTTGGCACAATTCATCCGAGACAATTGTTGGCTGAGTTGTCTTCGAATCAAAACCATGCTGTCTATCGCAGCGAATTGTGCTGGCGCGAATTTTATGGAGATGTTCTGTTTCATCAGCCCCACACCGCATGGAAAAACCTTCAGCCGAAAATGGACAGCATCAAGGTTGACACTGATGCTCAGGCCAAAAAAAAGTTCGCGCAATGGTGTGCTGGCAACACTGGATATCCGATTGTTGATGCCGGAATGCGCCAGATGTTGGCAACCGGTTGGATGCACAATCGTGTGCGGATGATCGTTGCTAGTTTCTTGGTTAAAGATTTGCATTTGCCCTGGCAATGGGGTGCGAAATTCTTTATGAAGCATCTAGTAGACGGTGATATCGCTTCAAACAATCATGGATGGCAGTGGACTGCGGGCACTGGCACTGATGCGGCGCCATATTTCAGAGTTTTTAATCCTGTGCTGCAAGGCGAGAGGTTTGACCCAGATGGAAATTTTGTGCGCAAGTGGATACCAGAACTTGGTGATGTTCCCAAAAAGTACGTTCATTCGCCGTGGCTCACGCAAAGTGGGCTTTTTGGTAGTTACACGGCGCCAATGGTCGATCATTCGCAAGAACGCGACGAGGCTTTAAGTCGTTACAAAATCAGCGGAGAAAACAACCGCTCAGTAATCTAAGTAGTCTAAAAGGTAACAAATGCTTGATGATCGTAAAACTGCCATCCTCCGGGCAATCGTTGAGGAGTACATTGCCACCGCGCTACCGGTTGGCTCTTCGCATATTGCAAAGTCACAAGAGTTTGCTGTTTCATCGGCCACTGTGCGTAACGATATGGCGGCACTTGAACGTGAGGGTTTCCTAACTCATCCTCATACATCGGCGGGGCGGATACCAACAGACAAGGGATATCGCTTTTTCGTTGACAACCTCGTACCCAATGGCACTCTTGGTTCTCTTGAGCAAGCCAAAGTTGGTAGTTTTTTTGAAAACGCTCACTTTCGTTTAGAAGAAACGCTGCAACGAACTTCAATGTTGCTAACACAACTCACTAATTATGCATCTGTCGTGATTGGGCCGAGCGTTGAGATTGCTGTGATTCGATCGGTGCAACTTGTGCGACTATCAAGTCATCACCTCACCGTGGTCGTGGTGCTATCAAATGGCTCTGTTGAAAGTCAACAACTTGAAATTAGTCAAGATATTTCAGATGAGAGTATCTCCGAGGCCGCTTTTAAACTGCAAAAGCTCATGCTCAATGCTCCACTACGAGATATTCAATTGATGCGCGCCGCTAATCAGAACTTGCCTGATGAAATTTCACCATTGTGCGACAAAGTTCTTGCATCTCTTGATCGCACGCGCAACGACGAGACGATTTTTGTCGGTGGTGTATCACAGATGGCTGAAGCGTTCGACGCAGTAGAAATCGTGCGCAATGTTTTACACACGCTCGAGCAGCAATATGTCGTCGTTACTTTGGTGCGCGACATGTTGAATCGTGGTTTATCTGTAGCCATTGGCGCAGAGCACGGTGTTGAGCCGCTCTCTGCATGTTCGGTGGTTTTGGCGCCAGTTATCGCAGATGGAGAAAATGTTGGAACAGTTGGTGTGCTTGGGCCAACTCGTATGAACTACCCACAAGCCTTAGCAACTGTTGAACTT
>CAXNFV010000014.1:0-10089 GCA_964201675.1 Ilumatobacteraceae bacterium
GAGTCGCGCGATTACAACGCGAAGCGTTCTATTTGTTGCGTTGATGCCGGGTACGGCGAAGCATCTTCTTGTGCTTCTTTTTACGCATTCGTTTGCGACGGCGCTTAACCAGTGATCCCATGACTCGCAATACGATATCTGCTGAAGATGAGAATCGGCACATAAATTGGCTACCGTAGAGGCGTTGAGAAATGACCTTTCCGGGGTCGTTCAATGGCAGGACAACGGGTTTTGGTCCCGTATATAGGGGTTCGAGTCCTCTCCCCGGAACTAGCAGTGGCGTGAGAACGGGTCTCACGCCCACGAACTTTTCATCGTGTAGAAAAGACTCGTGAGAATTTACGCAATCGTCCTCGCCGCGGGTGAAGGCACACGCATGCAGTCGACGCGACCAAAGCCCCTACACATGATGTGTGGTCGCCCGATGGTGATTCATGTGATTCATGCGTTGCAAGAAATTGAAATTTCACAGACGGTTGTCGTCGTTGGTCACGCCGCAGAACACGTTAAACAAGTTGTGGGCGCGCAAGCGCCAGAGTGGTCAAGCGTTTCATTTATAGAACAGCGAATTCAGCGCGGCACCGGTGATGCAACCATCGTCGGTTTAAGTGCGATTGATGAAAGTGTTGGCACACAAACCGAAGTTGACGACACTTCAACAATTATCGTCATGCCTGGCGACACCCCGTTGTTGCGAACTTCAACAATTTCTGCTCTCGTGCGAGAACATCAACAATCAAACAATGCAGCCACGTTGCTGACTGCGTTCGTCGATGAACCAACCGGCTACGGCCGAATTATGCGGGCTAAAGATGATCGCGTCGTG
Organism: Ilumatobacteraceae bacterium; assembly: GCA_964201675.1. GTDB lineage: Bacteria > Actinomycetota > Acidimicrobiia > Acidimicrobiales > Ilumatobacteraceae > BACL27. The sequence goes on from CAXNFV010000014.1 coordinate 827, forward strand.
CAAATTATCGAAGAGCGTGACGCAAAGCCAGAAGTTCGCGCAATCAATGAAATCAATACCGGCATTTATGCTTTTCGCCGAGATCTTCTTGGCCCGGCATTGCGAAGAATTTCAAACAAGAATTCACAGTCCGAATATTATTTGACAGATGTCGTCGAAGTTCTTGCGGGTATGGGCCACCGTGTTGGTTCGCACACTGCCCCGGCTAATGAAGTAACCGGGGTCAACGACCGTTGGCAACTGGCGCTCGCAGAACGCGAGTTACGCGCACGAATAAATAAACAGTGGCTCGTTAACGGAGTGACAATGTTCGATCCGCGCCAAACTTTCATTGATGTGACAGTCACGATTGGCAAAGATGTGAGCCTGCTGCCAGGCACTATTTTGCAGGGTTCAACGGTCATCGGCGACAACTGCGAAATTGGACCAAATACGCGATTAATTGATTCGGTAGTTGGCTCAGGCTCACATGTTGAATCAACGGTCGCGAGAAACTCAACGATCGGCAAAAATGCCCATGTTGGACCGTTCGCAAACCTTGAACCTGGAAGTTCGGTTGCTGATAGCGCAATCACCAGTTCGTTCTATGATGGTCACCAATGACCTCGCCGAATGACGTTAATAAGACGATAGATAAAGTCACGACGAAGCGGATGGCGCTCTATTCGGGACGCACGCACCCGGCGCTTGCCACCGAAGTTGCACAACACTTGAATGTTCATCTCGGCGAAGCCAACATCGTTGAGTTTGCAAATGGAGAACTGCGACCACGATTTGGTGAAAGCATTCGTGGTGGAGATGTGTTCATTATGCAAACACACTGCAGTTTCGGCGGACGCAGCATCAACGATTCGATCATGGAGCAACTAATCATGATCGACACTGCTTACCGAGCATCTGCAAAACGTGTCACCGCAGTTTGCCCGTTTTATGGATACGCGCGACAAGATCGCAAAGCCGAAGGTCGCGAGCCAATCACCGCAAGATTGATTGCCGACATGTTCAAGGCCGCTGGTTCAAAGCGAATGGTTTCAATTGACTTGCATAGCGGCCAGATTCAAGGCTTCTTCGAAGGACCAGTTGATCACTTGACTGCGATACCTGTTCTTGAAGAGTACGTTCGAAAAAATGCTCGCGAGGGACTCGTGATTGTTTCACCCGATGCGGGTCGAGTAAAAGTTGCCGAGCGATTTGCGCAACATCTGACCGACATGAGCGCCGATGTTGCGTTTATCAATAAGCGTCGTCCAAAAAATACAACCAATGTTGCCGAAGCCAAAGAAGTAATCGGAGATGTTCAGGACCGACTTTGCATCTTGGCAGACGACATGATCGACACAGGTGGAACAATCTGTAGTGCGGCAGAGTTGTTATACGCCCGCGGAGCAAAAGAAGTTTGGGCGATGGCAACCCATGGTGTGCTGTCAGGGCCGGCGATTGAACGACTCGACAAGTCAAAAATAAGTCGCGTCATTTTGACGAATACTCTTCCGCTTGCACCCGAAAAACGAATCGCCAAAATTGAGGTACTTTCGGTGGCAAAAATTCTCGCTGATGCGCTTTCGGCCGTCTTTGAAGACACCAGTGTCAGCGAGTTATTCGGGGGCGAAAACCAGTCATAACTTCTGGCGTGTGGCAAGAATTCTGGTGTGTGGCAAGTTCAAGCGCTCGCCCATAGACTAAAAAGCCGTCAATCAGTTGACGTCTTATTCGACTTTCGGAGTTCTCATGGCTACTATCCTTCAAACCAAAATCGGTCGCAAAATTGGCAGCGCCGAATCTCGTCGCCTCGTGGCAACAGATCACATTCCAGGTGTCATTTATGGTCACGGCATGGTGCCGGTCAAAGTCACTGTTGAGCGACGCGACTTGCGCGTAGCCCTTGCTGGCCCAGCAGGCGTAAACACGATTCTTGAACTTCAAGTCGGCGACGCAAAATATCCTGCGATCGTCAAAGAACTTCAGCGCGACCCGGTAAAGCGCGTGGTGCGACACATTGACTTCATGCAGATTTCGCTCACCGAACTAATCACGATGGACATTCCGGTTCACCTCACTGGTACCGCCAAGGCCGTTCTCTCCGAAGGTGGATTAGTTGACGCAACTGTCAACACGATTCAAATTCGTGCAACAGCGGCGAATATTCCAAACGAAATCTTGATCGACGTGACAGCAATGGGAATGCAAGATGTTATTCGCCTGTCAGATGTTGTTCTGCCAAATGGTGTTAGCGCAGTTGGCGATCCTGATCTTGTTGTTGTAACAGTGCTCGAAACTAAGACGGAAGAGGCTGCACCAGTTGTCGCCGCTGCAGCCGAAGGCGCCGCTGCAACTCCAGATGCGGGCGCTGCTCCAGCAGGCGACGCTAAACCGTCGGCCTAAAACTAAATGGGGCTGTTCGGTCGCACGAAGCGGCCCGAGCATCTTGAGCGTCGGGGCACACCTTTTGATGCATTAGTAGTCGGATTAGGAAACCCTGGTTCTAAATATTCGCGCACGCGTCACAATGTCGGCTTTGAAACAATTGATCTTCTCGCCACGCGCATCGGTATCGCACTTAAGGCAAGTCGCGACAGGGCGCTAACTGCCGAAGTCAGCACATCGGGTAAGCATTTTCTAATCGCCACACCAACAACTTTTATGAACGAGTCCGGAAACGCAGTCGGGCCACTGGCACGACGATTCTCGATTACCGATCCGCTCAAAATTATTATCGTTCATGATGAACTCGACCTTGAACCTGGAGTTGTAAAAATAAAATCTGGTGGCGGGCTTGCCGGTCACAACGGTTTGCAATCAATCAAGCAACATTTGAAAACGCAAGATTTCATTCGCGTACGAATCGGCGTCGGTAAGCCTGCTTCAAAAGAAGCTGGTGCCGATCATGTGCTGTCGAAGATTCCTGCGCGTGAACGTGAACTGCTGGATATCTCGGTGCAAATTGCTGCTGATGCAGTGCAACTAATTATCGCCGAAGGTCTTGATGCCGCAATGCGCAACATCAATGCCCGCTAGGGCGCCAAGCGATGACCGTTTTAGGCGCACTCGCTTCAACTCTTAGTTTTGATCCAGCACTAAGCGCCGCACTCGGAGAGAAAAACGCATCAATCGTCTGCGCAGATCACACTTGGCCGTTGTTGCTTGCGGGTTTAGCGCAACGCACTGAAGGCGAAATCGTTGTGGTTGCAGCACCAACTGGATTAATTGCGACACAACTCCGCGATGATCTTGTCGCGTTTATGCCCGAACGAGATGTAGTTCTCTTTCCGGCGTGGGAAACCTTGCCCTTTGAGCGAGTTAGCCCGAATGTTGAAACTATGGGTCGTCGACTCGAAGTCTTGTGGCGAATAAAAAATAATCCACCAAAAATAATCGTCACGGGGGTGCGTGCTCTGCTGCAACACCTCAGCAACACGGTGGTTGAACCTCTGATGATAAAGCAAAAATCGCAGGTTGATATGGATGAATTGATTTCAACTCTCGCCCGTTTTGGATATCGGCGCGAAGAACTCGTTGAACACCGTGGCGAATTTGCAAGACGTGGATCAATTATCGATGTATTTCCATCTACGGCTGATACGCCAATTCGAATTGATTTGTGGGGAGATGAAGTCGACCGATTGACTGCGTTTAACGTCAACGATCAGCGCAGCACCGACGATCTTGACAGCGTGCAAATATTTCCGGCACGCGAATTGATTATCAATGCAGAAGTTGCTGCTCGCGCACAAAACTTGATCGCTGAAGAACCGTGGGGCCAAGAAAATTGGGAACGCATCGCTCAAGGTGCAACTTTTGACGGCATGGAGTCTTGGTTGCCATGGGTTGCAACAGATAGCGAAGTATTAACTGATCTGTGCGCCAAGGCAGCATCAATTCATGTCGTGCTGATTGAGCCTCGAAGGTTGCGCGACCGCGCGCGCGATTTGATCGCCGAAGAAGATGATCTGGCGCGAGCCTTGGCATCAACTTGGTCGCGAGATCCTGATCAGAAGTATCCGCGACTGCACTCAGAAATTGAATCGTTTCTTAAAAATGCAGACGCCGACTCGATAATTTCGCTCAGCCCAGTTGCTGATTCTCCGGGTGCCACGAGCATCGAGACATCAACCTGGGGGCAAGCCACCGGAGACACCGAAGCACTCGCCAACAGAATCTTGCGATTTGTGACCAAGAAGTTTCGAGTGATAATCGCCGCCGATACACAGAGTTCGGCACAAAGATTTTTTGAAGTACTAACTCTTGAGGGTGTCACGGTGCGATCGCTTGAACAACAGGCGATTGCAATCACGAGCCCTGGTGTTTCGATCGTTGTTGCTTCGCTGCACAGTGGCTGCATCATCAATGCCCATGATCTGGCGATAATCACCGAAAGTGATTTGACTGGTCGGCGTCGAACACATCGACACACCAAACCAGTCAAACGAAACTCACTGAGCATTTTTGAAGATCTCAAACCCGGCGACTACATAGTTCACCATGTGCACGGAGTCGGCAGATATTTGGGCATGTCAAAACAGTCGATGAGCGGTGTTGAACGCGATTACATGCAGTTGCAATATCACAACGGAAATCTTTATGTGCCGACCGATCACATTGATGCGATTCGGCAATACATCGGCGGAGAAACTCCAACTCTTAATCGCATGGGTGGTTCTGATTTTGCAAGATCCAAGGCGCGCGTGCGAAGTGCAGTGCGTGAAATCGCCCAAGAACTTGTCGTGCTCTACCAGCGTCGCGTGACCGCCACTGGTCATGCATTTGCCAGCGACACCACCTGGCAAAACGAAATGGAAGCAGCATTTCAATTTGTCGAAACGCCAGATCAACGAATTGCAATAATTGACACCAAAGCCGACATGGAGCGCGAAGTGCCGATGGATCGGCTGGTTTGTGGCGATGTAGGTTTCGGAAAAACCGAAGTTGCGGTGCGTGCTGCATTCAAATGCATTCAAGATGGAAAGCAAGTCGCGGTTCTGGTACCGACGACTTTGCTCGCAACCCAACACGGCACAACTTTCACGACAAGATTTACCGGATATCCGATTCGCGTTGAAGTGCTCTCAAGATTTTTGACAACCAAACAAGCCAAACAAGTTCTGCAGGGCCTCGAGTCTGGTCAAATTGATTGCGTGATTGGCACGCACCGATTGCTGCAAGAAGGCGTGAAGTTCAAAGATCTTGGTCTGTTGGTTGTCGACGAAGAACAGCGATTCGGTGTGCAACACAAAGAACAGATGAAACAATTGAAGACCAACGTCGATGTTTTGACTCTCACCGCGACGCCGATTCCACGCACGCTTGAAATGAGTCTTGTGGGCATCCGAGATTTATCTCTGCTGAACACTCCCCCTGCAGATCGTCAGCCGATTCTTACTTTTGTTGGTGAAGAAGACGACCGCGTCGCCACAGAGGCGATTCGTCGCGAGTTGTTGCGTGATGGTCAAGTGTTTTGGGTGCATAACAGAGTTCGCTCAATTGAAGATCGTGCACGCGAGTTACGCGAGTTGGTGCCAGAAGCAAGAATCGTCGTCGCACACGGACAAATGGACGAAGCAAAACTTGAACGAGCGGTACAAGATTTCTGGGAAGGAAAATACGACGTACTTGTTTGCACGACAATTATTGAAAGCGGCATCGACATGCCGACCGTGAACACGCTCGTTGTTGAGCGTGCCGATTTATTGGGCCTCGGACAACTGCATCAGTTACGGGGTCGTGTTGGGCGAAGTGGGCAGCGCGCCTATGCATATTTGTTTCATCCCCGTGATCGGGCATTATCCGAACATGCTTACGAGAGACTTCGCACGATCGGTGAAGCGACAGAACTTGGTAGTGGTTTCAAAATTGCGATGCGCGATCTTGAAATCCGTGGTGCAGGAAATCTGCTCGGCGAAGCGCAAAGTGGTCACATCGCCGCTGTTGGCTACGACCTTTATTGCCAACTAGTCACTGAGGCAGTCGCCGAAATGAAAGGTGAAACGCCCAAGATTCAGGTCGAACTAAAAATTGATGTTCCGATCACGGCATTTTTGCCCAATGATTATGTCGCGAAAGAAGAACTACGACTTGACGCCTACAGGCGTCTCGTGGCTGTTCGAACTCACGCCGATGTTCAAGACATCGAAGCAGAATGGCAAGATCGGTTCGGCGAATTGCCTGAGCCTGCCAAGTCGCTATTAATGGTTGGTTCGCTTCGCGCCGAGTGTCATCGAATCGGCCTGCGTGAAATAATCGTTTCAGATAATCGCGCAAAACTCTCGCCGATCACTCTCAAGGCCAGCGAGTCAATGCGCCTTGTGCGATTGTCGCCGTCGGCAACATATCGCGAACAATCCAATGATCTGAGCATTGCGATTCCGCGTGGTCAAGAGCCCGCGTCATATCTGGTTGCGTTTATGCAAGAACTTGTCGAAGAAGTGGCACTAGGGTAAGTGCGATGAAAAATAATAAAACAAATACTTTCCGGCTCACAACAACTGCTCTTGTGACACTTGCAGTTGTTGTCTCAAGTTGTGGTTCGACTTCAAATTCTGCCGCCGAAATTGCTGGTACCGAAATTTCGCGCGATGAACTTGAACTTACAATCACCGAACTCAGCGACGTGGGGCAAACACCAGTCGTTGACGGTGAAGTCGCCGGTGATACGGCGCGAAGTATTCTCACGGCTTTGATTCAAGGTGCTGGTGCAAAACAGTTGCTCAAAAAATACGGTCAAGAAATAACCGAGGCCGACCGCGAAGAGATTTCCTTATCGCTCAGCCAAAATACTGACACGACCGCATTTACCGAGCACCTGAAAAACTTGATTGTTGAACTTAATGCAGGCAGTCTTGCACTCAAACGAGTCGTCGCACCAGATGCAAAAACAGCGGCAAAAATGTACGACGAAGCTCCCGCATCGCTTGGCGTGATGTGCGTTCGGCATTTAGTTGTAGAGCAAGAGTCCAAAGCTAAAGAAGCACTAACAAAAATCTCGGCGGGCGCCGACTTTGCCGAAGTCGCCGGAGAATATTCAATTGAGCCAAACGCCAAAGAATCTGGTGGCGCTCTATCTGGAGCGAACAATGCGTGCATGCTGTTGAGCGAATATCAAAGTGGTTTTGATCCTGGTTTTACCGCTGGTGCATTACTTGCCAAATCAGGCGTTGCAACCGGCCCGGTCAAATCAAGTTTCGGCTATCACATCATTTTGGTTCGACCATTTGTTGAAGTTGCGGCGGATATTTCGGCTTTGCTTGAAGCAAACGCCGGAGAACTTCTCTTCAACGGATATCTTGCAACGACAAAAATTAAGGTCGACTCTGCCTACGGAGTTTGGAACTCAGCCCGTGGTGCCATCATCACAAACTGAGTTGACTAGCGCATGACAGCGCTAATCACGATTGTTGGTCTTGGCCCAGGTTCGGCTGGCTCGATAAGTAACGAGACTTTGCAAGCAATTGAGCGAATCAAATTTAGATACGTTCGAACAACTCGTCATCCGACTTCTCATCTCGTAGATGGTGCCGTGAGTTTTGATGATGAGTACGAACGACATGAGTCATTTGATGATGTTTACTTGGCAATCGCCGCGCGACTCGTGTCGGCGGCACATCAACATGGCGAAATTCTTTATGCCGTGCCCGGTTCACCTTTGGTGCTTGAGCAAACCGTGCAACATTTGTTGAAAGACGAAACTATCGAAATCGTGCTTGTGCCTGCAATGAGTTTTTTGGATGTCGCATGGACCGAGCTAAAAATAGATCCTGTTGATGCAGGCGTGCGAATGATTGATGGTCATCGCTTTGCCGAACTTGGTGCAGGCGAAAAAGGTCCACTTCTTGTCGCCCAGTGCCACGCTCAATGGGTTTTATCAAACATCAAACTTGCACATGAGTCTGCAACTGGTGATGAACCAGTCGTGATTTTGCACCACCTGGGTCTCGCCGACCAAAAAATTATTTACACGACCTGGCAAAACCTCGATCGAGAAATCGAACCAGATCATTTAACAACCTTGTACATTCCAAAACTCGCCGAACCAGTCGCCGCAGAAATGGCACGATTGCATGCTTTGGCTCGAACTTTGCGCGAGCAATGCCCGTGGGATCGTGAACAGACACATGAATCACTAGTTCGATATTTGATCGAAGAAACTTACGAAGTCGTCGAGGCGATCAACCAACTTGATGTTGATGATCCGTCAACTGACGACGCCTTGATTGAAGAACTAGGCGATTTGTTGTATCAAGTCGAATTTCATGCCACGATCGCCGAGCAGCAAGGGCGTTTTAGTATCGCCGATGTTGCCAATTCGATACACGACAAACTTGTGCGCAGGCACCCGCATGTGTTCGGCAATGTGAGCGCAGACTCAGCAGACCAAGTCGTCTCAACTTGGGACGCGATCAAACAACAAGAACGTGGCCAAGTTGACAGCAAATCTGTATTTGATGGCGTTGCAACTGCCGCCCCAGCGCTGATGTACTCAGCCAAACTACAAAAGCGCGCCGCAGAACAAGGCTTTGACTGGCCAAATAGCGATGGTGCCTACGAGAAAATTACCGAAGAGATTGCTGAACTGCGTGAAGCAGTAAGGTTAGAAAGCGACCCTCAAGCAGTCTTAATGGAACTCGGCGATGTGCTGTTCAGCGTCGTTAATTTATCTCGCCACCTTAAAGTTGATGCAGAGTCAGCCCTGCGCATCGCATCAGAAAAATTTAAAGCAAGATTCGAAAAAGTTATCGAACTCGCAACCCAACGAAATCTTGATCTGGCCAAATGTTCACTCACCGAACTTGATGAACTTTGGAATGAGATAAAGTTAGCGAAATGACGGCGATCACAAACATACTCGCACGCGAAGTTTTAGATTCGCGAGGCAACCCGACCGTAGAAGTTGAGGTGTTACTTGAAACTGGTGCAACTGGTCGAGCCATCGTGCCATCTGGGGCTTCAACTGGAGAACACGAGGCAGTTGAATTGCGCGATGGAGGAAAGCGTTTCTTGGGCAAAGGCGTGTTGCAAGCAGTATCAAACGTCAATAACGAGATACGAGAGTTATTGCTCGGCTTGGACGGCTTAGACCAACAAACAATCGACAAGAAATTAATCGCTCTCGATGGCACAGAAAACAAATCGCGACTTGGAGCAAATGCGCTTCTTGGAGTGAGCCTCGCAGTGGCTCGAGCGGCATCTAGCGCCCGAAATCTGCCGTTGTATAAATCGGTTGGCGGCGACAATGCAAACACACTTCCGGAACCGATGATGAATGTGCTTAA
>CAXNFV010000015.1:0-10000 GCA_964201675.1 Ilumatobacteraceae bacterium
GCAGCGCCAAACAAAGATGGGATCAGAGCCAGCGCAGATTGTGAAGGTCGTGCTGTCGAAATTAGTCCACCAAAAAAGCCAAAACTTGCGATCATGCTGATGCCAGCGCGCAGTTTTCGCCGTGCAACCGAGCCACTCAGTAGCGCGAGCCAAGAGATGGTCAGCAACATGCCGACTTTGAGAACTGTTTTGTTATTTGTGCCAAAAGTTTGTATCGCCAAGTTCTTTAACCACTTCGGCGTGTGATCGATGAACTCGCTGCCAACTGCGTCAAGTGGAGTGATTACATTGATCAATACGGCAGTCAAAGTTGCGACGCTCACGGCAAACAACGACGAAATTAGACCCGCGACTGGTGCTGTCCAATTCGGTGATTGGCTGCTTTGTTTTTGCGGCGCCAAAGGGTCAGTTTCGGTTTGAATTACCGATCCGCTAAAAGTTTTGTTGAAAATATCTATGAACCGAAGCCTAGTTAGTTGGTTATTAATGTGGTGAGCGATTCGCAGAAACACGAGGTAGGGATGTCGCTCGCAGATCTTCTAACTCTTGGTGAAAAGTAGTTTGAGACCACGCTCTAGTTCGTTCAGCAACTAACCACTATGTAAGTATCAACTCTGTGAGTTCGACGTTGCCGACACGTGGAATTCGTCCCAGTGAACTGATGGCGATAAAGCCGTTTCGTTTGTTGTGGATAAATAGTTTCTTGTTCATACTTGTGCAGAGCACGCAACGTTTTGCATTTGTCTGGCTCGCCCTCGAACTCGGCGCAAAATCTGACATCAGTGGGTTGATTCTTTTTGTAATGGGTATTCCGGTGTTGCTGATTTCTCTGCCAGTTGGGGTGATGAGTGATCACATGAATCGCCGCACACTGCTGATGGTGAGTCAACTTGGCGCGTTGGCAATAACGACCGTGATTGCCGTGATGGTCACGACCAAACAGATGACGATCAACTGGGCGATCATCGGATCATTTATTGCCGGCATCTTTATCGCGATCGGTTCGCCAGTTCGATCGGCAATTGTTCCAACTGTTGTGCCACGGGATAAACTTGTTGGCGCGATTGCGGTCAACACAATCGGTAACAATCTTGGACTAATGATTGGTCCTGCCATGGCTGGCCCCGCAATTGCGATTTGGGGGATCGAAGGCGCATTTTGGATTCAGGCACTGTTAAATCTTTTCGGGTTTTTTGCTTTGATCAAGTTGCAACTTCCAGCGAGCCTGAATACTCATCGTCGGCGACTGCGTGAAGAAATATTTGGTGGACTCACATTTATTCGCGGACACGCAGAAGTGCGAGCCTTTTATGTTCTGCTCTGTGGTTCGATTTTATTTATGATGGCGCCATGGATCGTTCTTGGTCCACAACTTGCCAAAGAGCAAGCGGGCGCGACGGGCAGCCAGACGACATATATGTTTGCGATGCTTGGTGTTGGTCAGTTCGTTACTTCAATCGCGATCTTGAAATACAACCACAAAATGATCCAAAAAGGAATGTGGTTCATGTGTGGCTTATGTTGGGGAGGAGCGGTGCAAATTGTGCTCGGTCAGTCAAGTTCTATTTTGATGATGAGTGTGCTGTTGTTTGCGTGGGGAATGGGCGGTGGTTTTTATATGAACTTGAGTCAGACATTGATTCAGAACAACACGCCACCGCAAGTAATGGGGCGAGTTATGGCGGTGCACTCACTGATAATGTCAGGGCTCGCGCCACTCGGTGCTTTAGTCGTTGGCATTATCGCCCGAAACGTTGATTCTGCGCCCGCAACTTTTTCAGTTACAGGCTTGTTGATGTTGGTGATGGCGATTTATTTCTTGGTTACAAAGAAAAATCTACGAGCCATGTCGTAACCTGTCGGTTATGACAATTTCATTTAGAGCAGGCGAAATTCAAGCAGCAGAACTTGCTGCAAAACCTCTGGGTCAACCATCGGCAGAGCCATTGACCGGCGAGATCATGACGCGGGCGAAAGTTTTTCTCGACAACCCAACGGTCACTGCTGGCACTTGGGAGTGCGAACCTGGCGCATCGCGTTGGGAGTTCATAACTCGTGGAGAAGTTATTTATGTATTGTCTGGTCGAATGACGGTGCACGAAGACGGCGGTGAGGCTGTTGAACTTACTGCTGGGTCAAGTTGCATCTTTCCAATTGGATGGAAAGGCAAATGGACGGTTCACGAAACTTTGCGCAAAGTATTCGTGGTTTACCGCACTAACTAGTCACCAAAAAATTATTTAACTAGCACGCGAATAAATTGCGGGCCAGTGTTTGCAAACGCGGCGCGAAGCGAGATTGATAGTTGTTCGGGAGTTGTCACTTCACTTGCAGTCCAACCGAAACCGCGGGCAATTGCAACTGGATCATGCGAAGAAACATCTACTCCCATTTGTGGCGCGGCAACATCGTCGAATGATTCGCGAATTTGTTCGTAGCCGCGATTGTCCCATAACAGCACGACGATTTTGCTGTTCAGATCTTTGGCGGCAGCCATCTCTGCAACGGTGAACAACCAACCGCCGTCTCCGACGATTGCTAAAACTGGTCTGTCCTGCGCGGCGACACTTGCACCAATTGCCATCGGCAGTGCACAACCGAGTGTGCCAAACCCATATGGCGCCAGCCACGAACGAGGCTGCGTTGCCGGCAACCACCAATGAGCGCTGTACGCAAGTTGTGTTGAGTCAAGTGCGACGATTGCATTGCTTGGCAACTCAGATTCTATTGCGGTTAGCCATGGCACAAAAATTTTATTCGTTTTAGCCCGCGCATGATCGCGCCAAACTTGAGCACGATTCTCGCCATCGGTTTGAGTGTGGGGTTTAAGACCTGAAATTATCGCTTGCAATGTGATTGCTGTATCTCCAACAAGCCCAACAGTTGGAGTAACTCGTCGTGTTAATTGTTCGCAATCAATGTCAATGCGGACTACTTTTCCAGAAAAATTCAATGCTCGGCCGTTGTTGTATAGATCAGTATCTGAGAGTTCAGTGCCAACGACGATGACAACGTCCGCTGTTTCAACATCGCGTTGAACCCGACCAAATATGAGGCAGTTACCAGCGCACAACCGATGAGATGACGGGACGACACCTTTTGCGTTGCCTGTCAAAAGAACTGGTGCATCAAGTTTTTCGGCGAGCGCTATCACTTGAGCCGACGCATCAATTGTGCCGCCTCCAGCAATAATCACTGGGCTGATTGCATCGTTCAGAATTTCTATGGCGCGATTAATCTCGTGCTCATCGGCGGCCGGCTTGGCTGAAGACATGTGTACACGAGTAAATGGCTGACAGGTTTGTTCAAGAACATCCATTGGAATTGCAATATGCACCGGTCGTGGTCGATCAGACGAAAAAACATTCCATGCACGCTCGATTAGCGCAGGCAACTGCGACGGGTCAGTAACAGTTTCGCTGAAAGCACAAATAGTTCGCACGATCGCCGATTGATCGGGCAGATCATGAAGTGGGCCAAAACCTTTACCGAGTGCATTAGTTGGTGTGGTTGACGCCAACACAAACATTGGTCGCGAGTCGTGATATGCCTGAGCGAGCGGCGTCATCACGTTGGTGATGCCTGGTCCGCTGATTAATACGCAGACTCCTGGTCGGCCTGTAACGATCGACCAGCCGTCGGCCATGAACCCGGCTCCTTGCTCGTGACGTGGTGAAATAGCGCGTACACCTGAGCGATGCAGACCGCGATAAATCTCGATGTTGTGCACACCTGGAATGCCAAACACGACATCTACGCCATATTCGCGCGCGAGTAAATCGATGATTGCTTCACCGACGCGAAGTTGGTTGTCTGCCATGTGTTATTTCGTTTCTGAGCAGAGTTTTTCGGCGAATCTTCTGATCCTCGCGCAAGCGTCACGCAGAATCTCTGAATCGACTGTTAGCGCGATACGAATGTGTCCTGCTCCGCCGTTGCCAAAACTTTCTCCAGGCATAACGCTGACGTTTTCTTGGCGCAACAATTGCCAGGCGAATTCTTCGCCTGTAAGTTTCGTGCGGCGCACGTCAAGCATGATAAACATTCCACCTTCTGGCATGCGCGCGGTGATTGCTTGTGAGCCTTCAAACGCTTTGATTAAAGTTTCGGCGCGCTCACGAAATGCTAAACGCAGGCGTTCAACTTCTGGATGTTTTTCATTTAATGCAACGGCCAGGGCATCTTCGATAAATGGTTGTGAGCCAAACAACATCGCTTCGGCGACCAGCACTAGACGTGGGGTGACGTCAGGGTGTGATGCGACCCAACCGGCGCGAAAACCTGGCAGGGCGTGTGATTTAGAAATGGACGAGACCGCCAGAGTGCGATGTCGCAGGTGCGGTCGATCAAACGGTGAACAAAAAGGCACATCAAATGTCATGTCGGCGTAAACCTCATCGCAAATAATCCATAAATCATGACGTTCGCAGACTTCGCCAATATCGTCGATTTCTTTTTCTGTCAACACGGCACCAGTCGGGTTGCTCGGCGTGTTTAACAGTAAAACTTTTGTGTGCTTTGTTATCGCGAGTTCGATTGCTTGGGCAGTGATATGAAAATTATCTTCTGGTCGAGTCGCGACTGGTATAAATGTTGCACCCGAGGCTGCAACCAAACCTTCGTATGTCGCGTAATACGGGTCGGGTACGAGAACTTCATCGCCAACCTGAACAAGAGTCAGCAGCGCAGTACACAAACCATTTTGCGTGCCTGCAGTAAACAGAACTTGCTCGGGGGTAACTGGTACACCTGAGCGTTGCGTGAGGTGGTTGGCGATTGCGATCAAAGTTTGTGGTTCACCTTGACCGTGCGCATATCGTGTGCGACCAGCGCGCATCGATGCCGCCGCCATGTCGAGCACACTTGCTGGTGGTGGTAAATCTGGTTCACCAATTGATAAAAGTATTATTGGTTCGCCCAAACTTGCGCGACGTAAACCTTCTGAGTGCACAGCCCACTTTGCGGCGCCTAATCCACTTAAGCGATCAGAGATTGGCGCGAACTTCATAACTCTCTAATCTACGATTAGGAAGCGATCAAATAATTGTTGTTTGAAATTGCGGAGCATTGGTGGAGCTGGGGGGAATCGAACCCCCGTCCATCAGCCGTTGAGCGCCCGTGATACGACTATTCCCACTTCAACGCTGCGCAGCGTTACCGGTGGGTCGGCTACTCATGCACAAGGTGCGCAAGTCGCGGAATGACTTTCCATTCGGTCATCGGTCTTTCTCGACGTCAGCATTCTTTCTTGCTGTCATTCCCCGCTTCTGTTGCCGGGCTGCGGTGAATTGGCCCCGTGCGACCTTGCGGCTCACGGTTGCTCTCCTACCGCAATTAAGCGGCGAGAGCGAACTGCTTGTTGGCAGTTATTTTTTTGCCCCGTTTTACGAGTCTGAGCAACTCGAGTCGCACGCTCGAACATCGAATCTGACGTCGAAACCTGTCAGCCCCTTTGAACTTACGTAACGCTCCTATCATATCGTGATCGTATAACAATGTTTAAAGCCGCACGTGATCAGTTGGTTGACACATCGGGTATGAGTTTCAAACTTCCGTAAAACTTGGATCAGAGTAGTAATCTGTTGATGCTTAGCGGCGCTTCTATGAAATCTTTCCAGCTCAAATCTTTAATTCGATTAAGTTTTGTCGCATTTTTAGTCTCGTTTCCTGCGATGTATTACCGTCGTGGATTCAAAGAGATTGTTCTATATTCAGCGCTGGCACTAGTTGTTTTATCGTTAGTAAAACTCAGCACAAGCGACACCAAAAGACAATGGTTAGTCAGCGCATTCGCAGTTTCACTTAGTTTTTGGCTTGTAACAAACTTTCGATTGTTGATATCCGCCAAGTTTGAGATGTTTACACTCATTTGGGTTGGATGGATTTGGTCAGTCATATTCGTGTTTTTAAGACCTAAATCAAATTTGGCGAAATCTCGAATCGTTTTGGCAAATTTAATTGTATTTCTGTCAATGTTTTCACTAGTTGAGGCGCCTTTTCATTTCAGAGATATCAGCCGCGGGTCACAAGACAGCAGTTTTTTTATACGGCTTGAAGATAAAAGTTACTTTCAGACAGCGTTTGAAGTTTGGAATGCCAAAAAAGACTCTCTTGACCCTGAAGAATTCGCTGCTGCGCGCGCAAAGTACGAGTTGCTTAGTCCTGCTGAAGAACATGGGCTAGTACTCGACAACATTGACAATATAGATGGATTTGTGACTCACAAGGACTTTGATGGGGACTACATCAAAATTGAAAATGGCCGTCGTGTGACAATCGGCTCTACAGGTTTACGTCAAAAGCGAATCTTAATTTTTGGTGGCTCAACTATTTTCTGCGGAGAAGTGCCTGATTCGCTAACGGTGCCGAGTCAATTGCAAAAGATAGTTTTAGATAACGCACTTGATATTGATGTCTTAAATTTTGGGATACCTGGAATGCGTATAGAGAACCAATTCAGAAACCTAAAAACGGTAGAAAATCTTGGGCCTGATGACGTTGTCGTATTTTACGATGGTGTCAATGACCTTAACAAGGTCTATGAGTTTGGTTTAGACCGTAGAAATAATCGGACTCCGTGGAGACAGATTAACAAGTTATTTTCTGAACTTGAGAATAGATCTTGGTTTATTCGGTATTTAGCGCCAACTGTTTATGTAGAAAGCCGTGGCATCGGACAAGATTTTTTAAGTTCTCAAGCGAAACAGTTAGTGGCCGATAACTGGCTTGCTTTTGACAAACTTGCTCGAAATTATGTCGAAGATAAAGGTGCAACGTTTGTGCACATATTGCAACCAAATTTATTGACGTATTCAAAGGCAAGTGATATCGGCAAAGTTCGCCAGAAGTGGTCGGATATGCAAGCGATCGAGAATGAATTGATTAGCTATGCGACCGAGACCAACGAAATAAAAGATTTCACAGAGGTATTAGATGATTTAGATGGGACACCATTTTTTGATTGGGCGCATCTGGACGAAATTGGTAACAAGAAAGTCGCCGAAGAGATGTTCGCTGTACTTAAACCAATAGTTTTAAGTCTGAACAACAAATAGGGTTACAGTGAAATCAGCCAAAGCAAGAGTTTTGATTTATGATGGCGACTGTGAAATTAACTGACAGACAAATTCTGAAAAAGTCGTCAGTAGCAGCGATTTTGATCTCAAGCAATGCGATATATTCTTTTCAGAGTTTCAAGCGAATCGCAGTGTTGTGTGCGCTTGTCTTATTGATTTTGTTGCTTGCGCATCATTTCTTGTCAAATACAAAGAGTCATTGGATAATTAAATTTTTGCTGGTATCACTGGTTTTAATAGTTTTCTCTAATTCTTCTGCAAGTGCATTGTTTTGGATCGTTTGGAATTTTTTAGTTTGTTTTGTGTTGTTGAGGCCTAAGTCAAATTTCGGTACTGTCAAAATTCTTTGTAACAATCTGCTGATTTTCGTGGTGCTGTTTTCATTAGTAGAGGTAGCATTTCGAGCTGCGTACGATAATGGTTTGAGGGTTTCTGATGTTATTGATAAAAATCAAGATAGTGGTGTTTTTGTAAACATAAAGGAAAAAGATTTCTTTAAAGTTGCTGTTCAGGAGAGTCAAGCCCGCCTCGTGGATGGCCCTGGTGCTGAATACGATTTGTTGCATCGGGAGAAAATTAAACGGTCTGGCGATCTAATTACACTCGGTGATTTTGATGGTTTATATATCAATGTTGAAGATGGCAGGCGAGTAACGACTGATTCAACCGGTCTACGCGAAAAACGAATTCTAGTTTTTGGTGGTTCCACGATTTTGTGTGGAGAATTACCAGACTCAATGACAGTCACGAGTAACTTACAGAAAATTCTCAACAGTAACGATCTTGAGTTCGATGTTTTAAATTATGGGATTTCAGGATTACGAATTGAAAATCAGTTCGAAATCCTAGAGACAGTCAGAGATCTAAATTCGAACGACATAGTGGTTTTCTACGATGGAATCAATGACTTAAATCGCATTTTTGAGGAAGGTCTGGAGCGACGCGCAAATCAGACCCCGTCACGGCAGCTTAACAAAATAGCGAAGGAACTTGAAAAGCGCTCACTGTTGTTTCGCGATATTTCAATTACCAACTATTTGGATGGACTTGGGGTCAGCCAAGCGTATTTAGCAAATGAAGTAGGTCAACAAATTACAGATAATTGGCTCAAATTTGACGCAATCGCGCGTAAATATGTGGAGAGTAAGGGTGCAAAGTTTGTCCACATACTGCAACCGAATTGGCTTACTTTGGAAAGTGTAAATAATTCAACAAAGTTGAAAAAGCACTGGTCAGATAGGAAGATAATCCAATCTGCTTTTGAAAAGTCCGTAACTCCGGAAACAAAAATTAAAGACTTGACAAAAATTTTTGATGATCTCGGTACTATCCCATTTTTGGACTGGGCTCACGTTGATGAAGTTGGCACTGCAAAAGTTGCCGAAGAGATGTTCGCAGTTTTAGAGCCACTGCTTATTGAACAATCCAAGTAACAGTTTGCAGGTATTGTAAAAAACTGTTTGATCTAGTCGTCGTCGCGGCGCGATAAACGGCCACTTGGCTGAGTGCTGGTGCCTTTGCGTTGGCGACCAGCCTCGCGGCGCATCTCGAGTTTTGATTCTTTTTCAGCGATGGCTTGACGGCGATCCTCTTTTTGCCGGCCCTTGGCGAGAGCAAGTTCAACTTTTACTCGACCATTTTTCAACAGCATTGACAACGGCACCAGTGTCAGTCGCTCTTTGGCCATGCGTTCTTGTAATCGTCGGATTTGCTCGCGATGCAACAGCAATTTGCGCGAACGCATTGGCTCATGCGAACCGACGCCATGACTAAATCTGTAGACGGCGACATGTACGCCTTCAAGCCACATTTCACCACGCACGACATGGGCGTAGGCCTCAGCGATTTGCACTTGGCCCTCGCGCAGACTTTTGACTTCGCTGCCATGCAAGACGATTCCGGCTTCGATTACATCAATAATCGTGTAGTTGTGTCGCGCTTTGCGGTTGCTCGCGATTATCTCAGGGGAGTCTTTTTTCACGGCGTTAATTTCAAAGCGCAAGTTTCATATCGTTGTTTAAGCGTACCTGTAGCATTTTAAGGCAATGTCAAATTTGAAACAGCAGGCTCACGTGGTCATACCAACTTCAGTACTTGGTCAAATCGCAGCATTGGCGATGACCGAGACTCCTCTTGAGTGTTGTGGTTTTTTGGTGGGCGAGTTGGGCAGTGATATTGCGCAAGAGTTTCATACGTGTCGCAACACAGCACAGAGCAAAATTATTTACACGGTCGACCCGAAAGATCATTTACGAATTGTGCGCGACGCCGAAGACCGTGGGCTTGCAATCATCGGAGTAGTGCATAGCCACACGCATACCGAGCCGTATCCGAGCCCGACTGATGTGGCGCAAGCACCTGACCCTGCTTGGCATTATGTGATCATTGGTTTAAAGCGTGTCGCCCCAGAAACTCGCAGTTACCGAATAATTGATGGCAAAATCTCAGAAAGCCAGATAATTCCTGGATAGAAAATGTCGCTAGATCTGCCATCTGCATAGGTTTAGCGTCACAAGTGTAAATCCGACTAAATAGGTCAGGTATCTTGGGAGCATGATGATTAACGAGAGCGTTCTGGATTTAATCGGTAACACACCGTTGGTCGATGTTTCAAATTTGTCGCCGAATCCTCGCGTGCGGTTGTTGGCGAAACTTGAAAATCAAAACCCGTTTGGTTCGGTCAAAGACCGAATTGCCAAGTCGATGATTGAGCAAGCCGAAAAAAATGGCAAACTCTCGCCTGGTCAGCGAATAATTGAACCGTCTTCTGGCAACACGGGCATTGCGTTGGCGGCAATTGCACAACTCAAGGGATATCCGATCACAATTTTAATGCCAGATAATGTTTCGATTGAGCGTCGACAAATGCTTGAAGTTTTCGGTGCTGAAATTATTGTTACTCCGGGTGCCGAAGGTTCAAATGG
>CAXNFV010000016.1:0-9438 GCA_964201675.1 Ilumatobacteraceae bacterium
ATCTATACGCACAAGATTTCGCACTCTGGCTTGCTCTAGCACATGTTGGCGAGTTCGCAATTCTGCCAAAATTTCTGACCGACATTCGTCGCGTCACATCATCATTATCTTTGACTTCAAGCAACAGTTTGATACTCGCTGCCGATAACTATGAGCTATATCGCCAAGCACAAAATCTTTCGGGCTTGACTTTGCTTGACAAACTAAACGGAAAGCGAACAGTCGGACTTTATGGTCTGCTGTATGCGTGGCGATCACTGCAAGCACGAAAAGTCATTCGTGCATTTGGTCTTTTGATTCAAAACTTCTGGGCGATTCCTTTGGTTGCGTTCGAGTTATTGCGAAAGGGTTTTAATTCGCTCAAGTCGATCTAGCAAATGTGTCGCCCCGAATTTTTCTAGCATCCCGGCGAATTCTGGTTTGACACCAGACCACTTCCAACTATTTACAGAACCGACAGGAACATCTTGTACCAATGTCGCAAGGGTGCGAAACAGTTCTGCATCTTTGCGTTGGGTGCGAAGTGTCGTCGCAAGTTTTTCTGCGCCACGCAAAGTCGTTAAGCCATCAACTTTCCATTGCTGGTGATCATCAGGTATCGCATCAAGCGTTATATACCTAGCAAGCACAGTTGATGCGCTCTTGGCTCCCCAACCGGGCAACCCAGGAAACCCGTCAGCAGTATCGCCAACTAGTGCCAAATAATCGGCGATTGATTCTGGGCCAATGCCGAATTTTTCTCGAACAGCGGTTTCATCCAGCACGATATTGTTGCGACGATCAACTTGAACGACCCTTCTGCCACTTACGCACTGACCTAAATCTTTATCGGGTGTCAAGATGCGTACTTGGTGAACACGATGGTCATCGCACGCCACAACCACACCAGAAGCCAAAGCGTCATCTGCTTCATATTTTTCCATTGCCCAAACCGTTACTCCCATTGCTCGAAGCGCATCTTCAACTATTGGTATCTGCTCAAGTAGAACTGGCTCCATTCCCTCGCTCGTTTTATATCCGCTATAAAGTTCGTTGCGAAAACTTTCAATCACATGATCAGTCGCCACTGCAATATGTGTTGCACCCTCTGCAAGAAGTTGCAAGGTTGAAGTCAAAATGCCAATAGTCGCTGCAAATGGTGGCGGTTCTTTATCGCGAATCGCCGAGCCATAGTGCTGTCGATACATTTCATAAGTGCCATCGATCAGATGAACTTGCATCTATCTAACTTAGGCGACCGGCCAACTTAGATCGCTAGATAAAAACACTTGGCAATGAATCACCAACAAATACGCACGCCAGTGTTCCGAGCGCAAGATATGGACCAAAAGCAAGCCTGCGCTTCAACGACCCGCGCCCAACTGCAATCAAGCTCACCCCGACCACACTTGCGCCAACGCACGCAATAAAAATCGCCCATATTGCCTCGTCGTATCCGAGAAAACCCAAGTGCCAACCGAGAACCGGCACAAGCCGCACATCTCCGACACCCAACCCTCCTGGAGCAATTTTATTAATTATTGCAAATAACAATCCACTCGCAAAAGCACAGACCGACGCCATGACAATCGAGTCATCGGTTTCTGAGCGAATTGCGTTGAATATCAAAAACACAACTCCGGTCAACCCCATCAAATGTGTGATGCTTCGAAGCAATCGATGCGTTAGGGCATCAATCATCGTCTGCAGAATTAATCCGAAACACAAAAATGCATAGCAAACTTGAAGATCCCAACTTGAAAATCGTGCGCGAATTAAAAATAAAAAGAGCGCACCTAGGGTTGCACCAACAGCAATAAGTTTTAGTCGCGAGATAACCACCTGCGAATCAATTTCGACTATAAATTTTTTGGCAGCCACGCCAACGAGTGCACCAACTACAGCACCGACGAAAATCGTCAGCACAAAAACCACGACTTTTGTTTTATTCCTGCACTAACTCAATTAGTGTGCCGAAGCTGCCCTTTGGATGAACAAACGCAACGGTTGTGCCGCGCGAACCCTTGCGAGGTGCGTGGTCGATTGGTTTTGCACCGGCAGCAATCATCGACTGCAAAGCCTGCGCACAATTCGCTACACGGTAACCAATGTGATGTAAACCCTCACCGCGCTTTTCAAGAGATTTTGCTACCGGTGAGTCTGGCCGAGTTGGAGTCAACAACTGCACATAACTCTGCGCGACTTTCAGCAACGCCTCTTCAACCCCATCTTGCTCGACGATTTCGCGATGGGCAACCGTTGCCCCAAATGCTCGCTTGTAATAATCAATCGCAGCCTCAAGATCGTGAACCGCAATCGCCACATGGTCGATCTCGGTCAACAACATTTCTGGTGAATCACTCATCTCGCTCATCTCACTCGTCTCGCTCGGGGCAAACTATTTAGCTCGTCTGAATACAGTGAACTTGTCTTCACCAATTTTTGCACGCATCTCTTTATCTGTGACACCCAAACCTTCTTTTGGTGCAAGACACAGCACGCCAAGCTTGCCTTCATGCAAATTATTATGCACTTGGTAAGCCGCTGTGCCAGTTTCTTCAAGAGAAAAAACTTGTGATATCACCGGATGAATCATGCCCTTGCTAATCAATCGATTCGCGTCCCATGCTTCGCGATAGTTCGCAAAGTGCGAGCCGACCAGACGCTTCAGACGCATCCAAAAGTGTCGATTGTCAAACTCCAACATAAAACCGCTGGTTGCAGCACACGTAACAACAGTTCCACCGCGCTTGACCACATACATTGACGCGCCGAAAGTTGATCGACCTGGGTGTTCAAAAACAATATCCGGGTCTTCGCCAACAAGTCCGCGAATGTCCTTGCCAAGGCGACGCCACTCGCTTTCGTTATGCGTATTGTCATCATTCCAAAACTTGTAGTTTGCGGTTTTTCTGTCGATAACCGCATGACACCCAAGTTCGTGAAGAATTTTTGCTTTTTCTGGCGAGCTCACAACGCCAACAGGTATTCCTCCACCATTGAGAACATATTGCACGGCATATGCACCAATGCCGCCCGTTGCTCCCCAGATCAATACGACATCACCTTGTTTCATCGCCGCACCATTTTTCGAAACGAGCATGCGATAACTCGTGCTGTTACACAAAGCATTGACTGCTGATTCTTCCCATGAAAGATGCTTCGGTTTGGGCATCAACTGATTTGCCTTGAGTACTGCGAGTTCTGCCAGCCCGCCGAAGTTTGTTTCGTAGCCCCAGATGCGCTGATTGGTAGCCATCATCGAGTCATCATGTGCAGATGGATCTTGGTCATCTAAGTGATTGCAATGTGCAGTGACTTTGTCGCCAGGCTTCCAGTTGCGCACCGCAGTGCCAACTCGCAAAACTACACCGGCGGCGTCACTACCAAGAACGTGATAATCCAAATCGTGTCGTTTAGCCCACTGACTTTCACGAGCAAGTCGAGCGAGTGCGCCAAAGGTGCTGACGGGTTCGAAAATAGCACTCCACACTGTATTGAAATTGATACTGCTGGCCATGACTGCGACAAGACATTCGTCGGGTGCGAGTTCTGGTGTTGGCACCTGCCCGATGTGCACAGTTTTTCTTGGGTCTTTATCTTTTGAAGCAACCCCGGCAAAAATTGCCTCTTCGGATTTCAAGATATACGCCGCGCGATAGGTCGCCGGAATTTTCAAATTAGCGAATGTCTCGCTATCGGCATCGTCCATGATCGCTTTTAAGATTTCTTGCATGTATTGAGATTACTAAGCGAAATAGCCAATATATAAACCTGGGAGTTATTTCAAATGAAATAACTGACCCGTTGGGCTCTACTCTTAACTAGCACAAGAGAACGACACATTAAAGGGAGTCACCATGCCTGGTTCATACATAGTCGCGGGAGCAAGAACGCCAATCGGAAAAATGAGTGGTGCATTGGCTTCATTTAGCGCAGCAGAACTCGGAGGTTTCGCAATTGCCGAAGCATTGCGTCGCGCAGGTGTTGCACCGCACGAAGTCGAACACGTAATCATGGGTCAAGTTTTAACTGCAGGCCAGGGTCAAGTGCCTTCGCGACAAGCAGCCGTAAAAGCCGGTATCCCAATGAACGTGCCAAGTATCAATATCAACAAAGTTTGTTTGTCTGGCTTGAATTCGATTTATCTTGCAGACCAAATGATTTCAAACGGTGACGCTGACATCGTTATCGCGGGTGGCATGGAGAGCATGACGAATTCGCCGTACCTTGCGATGGGTGCACGCAGTGGTTTTCGATTCGGAGATGTTCAATTACTTGACGCAATTCAACGCGACGGTTTATGGTGTGCATTTGATGCATGCCTGATGGGTCTTGGCACCGAGCGATACGCGGCAGGCGACATTAGTCGTGATGCCCAAGATGACTTAGCAATGAAGAGCAATCAGCGCGCCGCAGCGGCAATTGCAGCCGGCAGACTTGCCGACGAAATTGTTTCAATTTCGATTCCACAACGCAAAGGTGATCCTGTTGTGATAAGTGCCGATGAAGGTGTGCGTGCTTCAACCACAATGGAGTCACTCGCATCACTCAAGCCGGCATTTGACAAAAATGGCACGGTCACCGCAGGCAACGCCAGCCAGATCAGTGATGCTGGTTCGGCGATCGTGATGATGTCAAAACGCGCTGCAGAAAAGCGTGGCGTCAAACCACTTGGCGAGTTCGTGAGTTATGGCATGGTCGCAGGCCCGGACAACGCATCGTTGTTACATCAACCAAGTCGCAGCATTCTTAAAGCCCTTGAGCGCGTCGGCAAAAAAATATCTGATGTTGACTTGTTCGAAATCAATGAAGCATTTGCAGCAGTTGGTATTGCATCAATGCGCGAACTAAAAATTTCTGATGAAATCGTCAATGTCAACGGTGGCGCAATTGCGCTCGGTCACCCAATTGGTATGAGCGGCAATCGTTTGGCATTAACTCTGCTGCACGAACTTAAACGGCGTGGCGGCGGTCTTGGTGCGGCTGCGTTATGTGGCGGCGGCGGTCAGGGTGATGCGCTGATTGTTCGTGCTAGCTAGTTAATTATCTAGCTCACTCGCGAACTTATTAACTAGCTCATTAGCCAGTAACTTCGCGCCGACCTTCAAGTGCGCGACCAAGAGTAAGTTCGTCGGCGTACTCTAAATCACCGCCGACTGGTAGTCCACTGGCAATTCGCGTGACTTTTACTCCGAGTGGCTTCAAAATTCGTGCCAAATACATTGAAGTCACGTCGCCTTCGGTATTTGGGTTCATACACAAAATAACTTCTTTGACGCTTTCGGGTTCGATTCGAACCAATAGTTCGCGAATTTTAAGTTGCTCCGGGCCAACACCGTCAAGTGGATTAATTGCACCAAGCAAGACGTGATATCGCCCACGAAACTCACCGGTTTTTTCTATCGCAACTACATCGCGTGATTCTTCAACGACGCAGATTGTTGTCGAGTCACGGCGATCATCACTACAGAAGTGACAAAGAGTAGTTTCTGCAAAATTCGAGCATCGTTCGCAGAAGCGCACCGTTGCTTTTGCTTTGGTGATCGCATCTGAAAGATGTTCAACATCTCGGTCATCACTTTTGATCAAATAGAACGCGATCCGTTGTGCCGATTTTGGACCAATTCCCGGCAGTCGAGAGAGCGCATCAATAAGCGCCTGCATCGGTTGCGTATACGCCGAAACCATTAATGCCTACTCTTTATCGTCAATTATTCGCGAACCCGGGAACGCTTTTGCCAAATCATCGATCGGAGATGAGCGAGTGCCCTTTGGCGCTTTTGTTGTCTCTGATAAATCAACAGGCTCTTCTATTTCTTCGTCAATTAATTCGGTTGAACTTTGTTTGATGTTTCGGTTGCGCTTTGACTCGCCCACGACAAAGTTCAAATCGATTTGTTTTCCAGCGATCGTCTTGAGCGACACTGATATTGCCTCAAGATGTTCTTTTGATTTCGCGATATGCACATCACTCGGCGCCGACAAGGTGATTGTCCCATCTCGGCTGTCAATTAAGTTCATTGCGCTATACAGCGCACGAACCATTGGCTTTTGCGCAGCGACAACATCGGGCCAACGTCGTTTAATTTCTTCGTCACCCAAAACTGAAGTTGCCCCAAGTTTTTGTTCAGGCACGACATCTGGCACACTCGCCAAAGTGTTGGTTGGTTTATCAGCCGGCGCCGCAACGGGAGCACTATTTGGCACCACAACAAGTGGAGTCGCTCGTCCACCCAGTTTTGCGCGACCGGTATTTGAATCAACCAAAACTGGTCTGGTGATCGGCCCAGTCGGGTCTCGATTGGCAACAACACCCGCTTCTAATCGTTCGATTCGCGACATCAACGCGGCAATATCAGTGCTCGAGTTTTGCCGCGTGAGCTTTACTAATGAAACTTCAAGCAACAATCGCGCATCTGGTGCGTGCCGAATTTCAATCAACACTTCTCCAAGAACTTCAATCGCTCGAACAACGCTGCTTGCACCCATGCGTCGAGCCTGGTCACCCACTATTTCGGCGCGTTCTTTGGGCAGTTGAACAAGTTCTGGGGCCATCAACGATAAAAACAAATCGCGTAAAGTTCTCACGATGTCTTCGGTAAGCGCACGTGGGTCGGCGCAAAATTGTACTGATGCACCAACAGCAGCAAGAGCGCGTCCAGGATCGTGATCAATAAACGCCTCAATAAATTCGTCGAGAGAAATCTGCTCATCAACTTCACCGCCAGAAGCGACCGCGAGTTCAAGTGCCGAGAGCGTGTCGCGCACAGAACCACCACCAAGTTTTACGACTTGATCAATTGCGTCGTCGCTAATTGTTAGTTTTGCGTCGGCTACGACCCAGTTGACGTGATCTTTCAATTCTTGCATTGGCAAAAGATGAAACTGCAAATGTTGCGTGCGACTGCGAATCGTTTCACTGACTTTTTGTGGGTCGGTAGTCGCCAACACGAATACAACATGCTCAGGCGGTTCTTCGAGAGTTTTTAATAACGCCGCTTCGGCGGGTTTTGAAAGCATGTGAACTTCGTCGAGAATAAAAACACGATGTCGACCTGGGTTGCCAAGCGCGGCGCGTTCAATTAGATCGCGCATGTTGTCTACACCGTTGTTACTTGCAGCATCCAGTTCAAGTACGTCGTAACTTGAACCGACATCTATCGAAACACACGAATTACATTTTCCGCATGGCTCACCGTCTTTTAATTTTTCGCAGTTGAGTACTTTTGCCAAAATTCGGGCAGTAGATGTCTTGCCCGTTCCACGAGGCCCAGAAAATAAATACGCCTGACCTTCGCGATTATTGATCACAGCATTGCGCAGAGCGCGCACGACATGGTCCTGACCTTTTAGCTCGTCAAAGCGGCGTGGTCTGTATCTTCGATAGAGGGATTGCGTTGCCATTTCGTAGCGAGCCTATCTATAGGGTGCTTCATGCTTGAACAGGGGCTGAAATTAGTAATCTATATATATGTCTAAGGCAATGACCGAATCGCCCGGACGTAAACGGCTGGTGACGGTTGTTTTTGGGGCGCTGGCTCTCATTTGTGGATTCGGGGCATCTCAGGCCGGCGCGACCTATGCCCCAAACACTGCCTCGGGCACAAACATCTTGACCTCTTCAAACCCTGCGGCAAACCAAGTGGTGTCAATGCCGCCAACACAATTGCAACTCATTTTTAGAGATCCGCTGACATCACCTGACGTCGCTGCCAACATGGGATTATCGCTCGCCTGCAATGGCTCTCCGGTTGGTCTTGGTCAAGCACAATTAGGCACAGATTTTAAAACCGTTTCGACCGCATTGACGCAAATTCCGCCGGCTGGGCTTTGCGTGGTCAGTTGGTCACTACCAGATTTCAGTAGCGGATCATTTAATTTTACTTCGGCAGTCGCGATTCAAACCACGATTGCTGACGCCAGTGGTCAAGTTATAACTACTGAAACGACTACTCCCGTATTGATTGGCGAAACAATCGGAGAGCAGAAATCTGCACCGCGAGTGGGTGGTGTGATCGGGTTGTTACGAATTCTCGAATATTTATCGATGACCGCGATATTTGGTGGACTTGCTCTGGTAGTTACCGCTTGGCCTGAAGGTCCGACTTACAGCGTAATGATTCGTTACATTCGGCTTTCGTGGATTGCCTGTGTCGCCACGCTCTATTTAATTCTCACTCTTACGACGATGCAGCAAACTGCACAAAATTTTCTTACTTCTTTAAATCCGTTCGAGTGGTTAAGTTCTCTGACATCAGGCAGTGGCATCGTATTGATATTTCGTTTTGCCCTAGTCGCTTCCTGTGGCTGGGTTGCGTTGTTTCCAGAACGCGCCAACGACCCTTCTTCACAATTGCCGGCGATGGTTTTGCTGGTGCTAATGATTGGCACCCTTGGCTTTAGTCGTTTGGGCCAAGATGTCGCAATTTTCACATACATCCTTGGTGCTATACACGCAATATCGGTGGCCTATTGGATCGGCGGATTGATGTTACTTTCGCGAGTGATCCTCATCGGACCTGGTGGAGACGACCTAGTTGGCGCCGTCGTGGCATTCTCAAAACACTCAGTACTCGCTTTTGGGGTCACCTTGTTTACAGGTCTTTTGCAGATTTATCTTCTTGACAGTTCGTCAATTTTAAGCAGTGGACACGGTCGGCTCGGAGTTTTAAAGATAATTATCACAGCGGTTATGGTTTTCATCGTATTCGCGTTCAAGAGTTTTGTTCATAAAATTTTTGCTGACAATAATCCTCTCAGTCGAAAAATGGCATGGCGTCTTCGGCGCGCCGTGACAGTTGAACTTGGTTTCGCTGTTTTGGCATTAACAATTACTTCGTGGATGGTTTCGACGCAACCTCCAAAAGCTGTCGCCCAACTCAGTGCACCGACTGCGACATATGCATTTAGAGAAGAACTCCGCAACGATCGATTTCGCGTTGTGATCTCGTTGACACCTGGCCTAACAGGTATCAATGCAATGCGCATTGAACTCATTGAGCCGCGGCGAATAAATAATTTCACGGTAAAACTAATTCCACAGGCAATCGGCTACAGCGGAATTCAAATCAATGTTCCGCTTACTCGTCAGGGTGCGGCAATTGTCTCGGGTGACGGAACATTTTTGCTCAATGTTCCAGGCATCTGGAATATCGAGATATCCGGCACGACAACAACTGGCGAACTAGAAAAACTGGCCACAACAATTGCGATTCCTGACGCGTCCACAGTGCCAACGGCAACAACCCTGCCGTCGGTAGTCACGCTGCCAACAGCAACATCCCTGCCTTCGGTAGTCACGCTGCCAACAGCAACAACAATCGTCGGTGGTTAATGTCCAAAACCATTCAGTTGTTCAGCTATTCGAGTAAGTGGCAGTATCGTTTATCCAATGGTTAGCAACTCAATGGATGACAAACTTGCCGACCTCAAGGCCCGCAAACTTGCCGCGTTCAC
>CAXNFV010000017.1:0-9377 GCA_964201675.1 Ilumatobacteraceae bacterium
TTGACTCCAACGCGGTGCATTGCCGACACTGCGTTAGGTGACGCATAGCGAACGCGTGCATCAGCATCCAAAACGATTACACCGTCACCAACTCGCGGGGCAACAGTTGCATCTGCGACACGACCCTCAAATGGAAACAATCCCGTCGAGATCATTTTTGCGAAAACATCAAATATCGCCAGGTACATTCGTTCGAGTTGCCCAGGTTTTCGACCGCTGCGTGTTGACCACTCACGAGTCAACACGGCGACTACTCGGTCATCACAGCGCACGGGAATCGCCATCAAACTCACAGGGTCAATCTGCGACGCAATATTAATTTCACCGATTACAACTTTTTGCGTCGTAAGTACTTGAGCGATCATTATCTTCTTTGCCGAATCGGCGATCACGCCAACCAAGTCGGTTTCGTAGAGAGTTTGACCGGTGGCGGCGCGCACCTGTGCAGCAACAATCCATTGTTGATCGTTGGTGGGCAGATAGAGCAGCATGTCGGCAAAACAAAAATCTGCGAGCATTCCCCACTCTGAAACGAGTGCCCCAAGATGGGCTAATTCACTTTCGGTCGTGTTGCCGAGTTCGTGAGCAATTTCGACGAGCGTTGGCATAGTTGGTGCTCTAAGTCTGCCCGATCAGAGTTGGCTCAAACAATATTCAGATTTTCACCAAGGGCGACCAAGCCATTTATGTCGGCGATATCGGTTTCAAGCATCGGCGCGGTGGCAAAATGATCTGCGAAACCTGCAACGCGTTCTAGCAGCACAGACTGCTTCTCGGCAATCTGTGTCGTGGCTTGTGCGTAGTTTTGAACTGTCTCTAAGGTCTGGGTTAAAAGTTTTGTGAAGTTCTCTTCATCAATTTCTGACGTGGAGTCGGTTTTGAGCAATAAGTCTTTGAGCAAACCCATAAGTTCGGTGTCTTGTAGTGCTTCGTTTAGAACTTGTGCCTGTTTATTCAAGGCTTGACCGTGAAGTTCTTTTGGAATTATCCGATTCGCAATCGCCAAATTAGTAGAGAATTTACGCTCCTTGAGCGCAAGGCTAAGAAACTCGGCTTCACATAGTGGTGCGTCTTCAAGAGTGGTAACGATTGCAAACGAAGTTTTGTTATCGTGCAATAATGCCTCAACTTTTTTGGCTCGCTCAACAAAACCAGTTTCCATTGTTCTAAATAAAGTGAAGAACTCAGCGACATCTCGCAATAGCCCTTTGCCAAGCAGACGGTCGGCGATTTCGTAAAACGGTTTGGCTGCCAGCGCCAATAATTGCCACTGGGTGTTTGCGGTCAATATCTTAAGTAGTCGACTCGAAAAAAAATCCTGCATTCGTTTTGGTGCATCCAAAACAGTCAGCGCATTGCGCGAGGGCGGTGTGTCAACAATTATCAGGTCGTAAGCACCACAAGAGTGCGCTTGATAGAGACGCTCAATTGCGATGTAATCATGACTATGGACAAACCTCTCTGTCAGATTCTTATACAGCGAGTTTTGTAACACGCTGTTTCGTGTTGCCTCGTCGGGTGCGTGACGCGAAATTAGATCATCCCAACTTGCTTTTGTATCAATCATCGCCGCAGACAGTGACCCGCGTAACTTTGTTTTGCTTGTTTTGAATAAATCACTTGTGATCTGGACTTCGACATTGCCGAACTCGCTGAGTCCGAGTGCATTGGCGAGTCGTTTGGCGGGGTCAACGGTCAAGACCAACACGCGCTTTTCGGTTTGAGTGGCAGCCAGCACACCTAGTGCCGCCGAAACTGTTGTCTTTCCGACGCCACCAGAGCCACAAACGACGATCAATCCGTCGCGTTGAATCAATTCAGCAACGGTTGTCACGAGAGTTCTGCTTCAAGTTCACTGGATAATTTCGCCACAAGTGAATCAGTTGGCTCGTAAGAGAAATCGGGCAGAAGTAAAAACTCGTTAACTGGCACAAGTTGGGCGAGCCCACTGCGCAAAGATGCAATGTGGTGTGTCGCCAGATTGCGTCGAGCCCGAGCCAGGCCCGTTGCTTGAAGCGAAAGATCAATGCTCGAGCCAGTTTTCTTGACGATAAATGATTTTGCCACAACCTGATTTAGTTGATTGAAAACTAATTCTTGTGACTTTGTAAAAATTTCCGAAGGCACGCGGTTGACGACTATCGCGGCAGTGTCGACTTTGGTTTTGGTTTGCAATGCCTCGATAAGTTCCAAAGCCTCATTGACCGCCATTTCTTGGCAGGTTGTTACAACTACAACTCCTGTTTTTTGCGGGTCTTCGAGAATCGCCGTCATCCAAAGTGTTTGTTCATTCAATGGCCCAAGAGGAACAAAATTACGCAGAGTTGTCGGGGCTGCGACTTGGGCGACGATATGCCCAGTTGATTCGGCGTCAACAATCACAATGTCGTAGTTGCCTTTGCGAACTTCATAGCAAAGTTTGCCCACAACCAGCACTTCTTTTACTCCGGGTGCGGCATCGGCGACAAAATCGAAGATACCGGCCAGACCAGGAATGGCCGCAACAAACGGGGTCTTCAAAAAAATTGAAACATATTCTCGTAGAGCGTCTTGCGTGTTCATTGTCATCGCCGACAAATTCGGCGAAATCTCGCGCGGAGTAAAACTCAATTCGCTTGTTTGAAGCAAAGATGAAAGTGCACCTTTGGCATCCATCTCGCACAATAAAACTCTTTTACCTTGAGCGACTGCTGCTCGACCCAGCGAAGCAGCAACAGTTGATTTACCGACACCACCCTTTCCAGTGATGAAGAGAAGTTGGCGGTCTAACAAAGCAGGCAGTGTCAGCTGCCGAATCCCATCTTGCGATCACCGTTTGGCGCACCAAATTCAACAAATGCAATCTTTGCCGATGGAATTGCAGTTTCTTTGCCGCGCTTGTCGGTTAGCCAAAGAACTGCGGACTTGCCCTCAAGTGCCGCTTCGACCGCGGCACGAGTCTTGGCATGCACTTTTTCATCGTCTTGCATTTCAAGCGAAATTTCTCGCGGGGCTTGAGTTACGCCGATTCGAATATCCACTTTGTACTTCTTTCGTTCGTTGTTGCTGTTGAAATTTTAGTTACTGACTTGTAGTCACACTAGGCGCAAGTTCTGATATTTCGCCAGTTGACTAGTTGACTAGTTGACTTTGAGCGCGGCGCTAAATACTTTCTTTGGTTTCATGTCTTCGGCAATTCGTTTGGCGAGTTGTGCGAAAATCAGACCAACTTCAGATTCTGGAGCGATTGCCGAAATAGGTCGACCAGTGTCGCCGCCTTCACGAAGTTCTTCAAGAAGCGGAATCTGAGCCAGCAATGGAACATTTAACTCATCGGCCAACAACTGCCCACCACCCGAACCAAATAATTCGTATCGCTTTTTATCCTCACCGATAAACCACGACATATTTTCGATGATTCCGCGTACAGGAAGATTTACTTTCACCGCCATCGCCGCCGAAAGTCTCGCTACTTTTTGTGCCGCCAATTGTGGTGTCGTCACGACAAGAACTTCGGCGCGCGGTAGATATTGACTAAGACTCAACGCAATGTCGCCGGTGCCCGGTGGCATGTCAATCAACAAGAAATCTGGTTCATCCCAGTACACATCGGTAAGAAATTGTTCAAGTGCTTTGTGCAACATCGGTCCGCGCCAAACGACTGCTTGACCTTCAGGAACGAAATATCCGATCGAAATGCAACGCACACCCCACGCCTCTGGTGGCAACAACATGTTGTCGATTACAACAGGATCTCGATCGGTGCCGAGCATTCGTGGAATGGAATATCCGTAGATGTCGGCATCAACGACGCCAACTTTGTAGCCCGCAGTTGCGAGTGCGACGGCAAGATTTGTTGTGACACTGCTTTTGCCGACACCACCTTTGCCCGACGAAATCAAAATTGGGCGCGTCTTTGAACCTGGTTGAGCGAAAGAAATTTTTCTTCCCTCTGAGTGTCCTTGAGCGGGTGTGCTGCCTGCAGTCGCGGCTGGGTTGCCGTGCACGAGTTCGCGAACTTTTGCTCGCTCGGCATCTGTCATCACACCAAAGTTGAGGGCAACATCCGTTACTCCATCGAGTGCGCGCAATGCCGTGTTAACACGTTGTTGAATTTCATTTCGAAGTGGACAACCCGAAATTGTCAACACAACGGTTAGCGATACTGCACCTGATGCACTTATTACGACATCGCGCACCATGCCCAAATCAACGATCGATCGATGCAGCTCTGGGTCTTGAACTGGTCGCAACGCATCAATTAGTTGTTCAATATTTGGCAAAGGCATGGGGGGTTTGGTTCCGATCAAATGGCGTTGAAAATTAACACTATGAGCATAGGTAGAATATCCATCGTGGCCATTAAACCGCCGAGTGCAACCAAAGAACTTAATAACGGTGACTTCGCGGCGACCGTGTCAGCAATCACATCGGCATTCGGTGACCCAACGCGTCGAGCAATATATTTATTCACCCGTGAAAGAGAAAATGGCGTTACCGCAAGCGAAGTGGCCGAGAAATTCGAACTTCACTCGAATGTCGCCCGACATCACCTAGACAAACTCGCAGCCGGTGGGTATCTCGAAGTTGAGGTCGCTCGCAATGACGGCGCCGGCGCAGGCCGACCATCAAAGCACTACCGAGCGACTAATCCAAACCAAACTTTAGAGTTTCCGGTGCGAAGCGACGACCTCGTGCTCTCACTTTTGGGTAAAGCATTGACCTTACTTTCACCGCAAGAAGCAACTGTGATGGCAGAAGAAGTTGGTCAACAATACGGTCAAGCGATGGCAACAAGTTTGACCGGCTACGACATAACTACCACTCAGCGATCTTTGCGTTCTGCGATGCAGGCCGTTGCAGATGCATTAACAGCGCATGGTTTTGCTGCTCACACCGATCAGCGCAACAATCAGTTACGAATTGTTAATAACCATTGCCCATTCGGCGAACTCGCAATTGAGCACCCAGTGATTTGCGCAGTTGATCGTGGCATGGTCAAAGGAATGTTGACTGCGCTTTATGGCGAGACAAATCCTGAGCTGTCATCGTCGCTGCCGATGGGTGACACTTTTTGCGCGACAACTATTTAACTAGTTTGCACTAGTTCGAACTATTTAAAAACGCTTAACACTCAAAAAAATTAGTCACCCCAGAAACGTTGTTCTAAAAACGGATCACCGTACATGTGATATCCGTTTTGCTCCCAGAAACCTGGGGCATCGGCATCACAAAGCTCCAGGCGACGCAACCACTTTGGAGATTTCCAAAAATATAATCTTGGAACCAAGAGTCGCACCGGCCCACCATGAATCGGCTCAATGTCTTCGCCTTCGTATTGATACACGACCAACGAATCGTCGCGCATTATGTCGGCAAGTGGAACGTTGGCGGTGTAGCCATATTCGGCGTGACCCATCACATGGGTCGCACTCGTTGAGATTTTTGCCATCTCAAATAAATCCCGCACTCGCACTCCGGCCCAGACCATGTCAAACTTCGACCACTTTGTGACGCAATGAATATCTGTTTTGATTTTCGTCGACGGCAACGCGCGCAGTTCGTCGAACGACAAAGTGAACGGCTTGTCGACTAAACCGTCGATTGTCAAACTCCACTCGCCTGGTTTGTAAGTTGGTACGTCACCAACATGAAGAACAGGAAATCGATCGGTCAAGTACTGCCCTGGTGGAAGCCGGGATGAATCAAAACCTTTTGCTGCTAATTCGTCACGATTTCGATCAAAGAATCCCATCGTGTAATTGTGCCTTAAAAATTCTGACATTGCATTAATCAAAGATTTATGAGATAACTTTTGCCGGTGACTCTTTACATAGTGCGCCACGCCAAAGCTGGAAAGCGCAGCGAATGGGACGGCCCTGATGAACTGCGGCCTCTGAGCGACAAAGGTTGGGAGCAGGCGCAGGCGATCGCAGAAAAACTAAATGAACTAAAGCCGAGTGCTCTAATTTCGAGTCCTGCTGTTAGATGCATGCAAACTTTGGAACCTTTGAGCAAAGCAGCGAAAATTAAAATCGTGACTGACCAAAGATTATTTGAGCATGGCGATGTTGCCAAGATGATTGAACTTCTTGAAGATGCAAAAGATTCAGCTGTTATCGCAAGTCATGGCGACATGATTCCTGAAGCAATTAAATTATTGCAACGACGCGGAATGGAAATTGGCTCAAAACCAGATTGGAGAAAAGCATCAATTTGGGTAGTTGAACGCACAAAAAACGGCTTCACGTCCGCGGTTGTTATAGCGCCGCCGCTGTAATATTTAGCTCAGCCTGCAATCGCTGCGTCAACTTCGGCGATAATTGAATCAACAAAACTTTTCACTTCTGCTGGCGGATTTTGTGATTCACAAATTGTGAGTTGCTCGCGAGAGCCAACGGCATCGCCTGCGAGACGAAACCGAATAATGCCGAGAAAGCAATGAGCATCTGGATAATTGGCGTCAAGTTTTATTGCCCGCTCGAGATCACTTGACGCCGACAAAAATGCGAGTTGCTTAATTTCGTTACCGGCACCACGCGCAATGAGAGCGAGCAACCAAGCGCGATATGTAAGTGCCTCGACATTGTCCGGGTCAAGACCAAGAACCTGTGAATACAACTCAATTGCCGCCTGTGGATCTACAAAATTTGTGGCTCTAGCCCGAGACAACAATGATGCGGTTGAGTCTTCGATACCGCCAGATAGCGACTGACCTGCCAATCGTTGACCTGACTGACTCGCCACCAACCAGCCTGCGCCAGTGGCGACTATTAAAACCACCAACAATGTGATTATTGTCTGGCGAAATCTGCCGGCTGACTCAATAGTTTCACCAGTTGAGCTAGTTGAGCTAGTTGGTTCTGGTGACTCAATTTGTTTAATGACTTGCGCCGTGCGTGCGACATAATCTGACCGCAGAGAGTTGTAGTCGTCAAGGTCTAAATCACCAGCCTTGAATTCGTCGTCTAGATCGCGCAAAGACTGCAGCAAAAACTTTCGCTGATCCACGAGACTCTCAATATTTTCACCCGACTTATCCACGAAAATTAACTTTCGTTGCTGTCTTGTGCAGTTTCGGCAAGAGCATTTTTGACCAGTGTCTCATCAGCGGCGCTCGGAAAGCCAGGCTTACGACGACCCCAACGAGCAAATGCGCTCACCAATAACGCCATCGCAACAATCAAAACCGCGACCGGCAGTGACCAAACCAATGAATCAATACCCGTTGATCGGGGCACCAGTAATACTTGACTGCCAAAACGCTGCTCGATGTAACTGATGATTTCGTCATCAGTGCGAATGCCCGCAGCAACTTGGCGCGCGACCTCGATGCGAATTGCTTGAGCAGCAGAGGCTTGCGATACAAAAACGCTCTCGCCCGAACATGTTGGGCACGCCAAACGCGATGTAACCAAATCAATACGATCTTGCTGGGTAAGCGGACCACCAGAGCGAGTCGCCCCGAATGCCAGCAGCACGCACACCAGCAACAACATCGCCAGCCAAACAGACTTTTTTGTCTTCATGATGTGAACTCGTCTCGCAACTTATCTAGTTGTGCTTCAAGTAAACCTGCACTCAACTCGCCCGTAACTCTGAGTCGCACCAACCCGTTTGGGTCAATAACCCAAGTTTCAGGAACACGAGCAACACCAAGTGCCACTGCGATTGCACCGTTTTCATCTCTTAATTTTTTCCAATCGCCACCGTTTTTTGAAAAAAAGTCTCGCACTGAACCATCGCTATCGTCATTGACGACCGTGTACAACTCGGCGCCATTGTCGTTGGTTGCTTCACGGTTTGCAAAATCGACAAGCAACGGATGCTCATTGATACATGGAACACAAGTTGAGTTGAAGAAATTTAAAACAACCCATGAACCCTTGCGTCGTTGCAGATCAAACGGCTGATCGTCTATTGTCGCAGTAACAATTGCCGGTGCGGGTTGACCGAGAAGCGGTGACCGTGCGACTTGGCCGTCATCTGGTTCGGAAACAATTAGAACCCAAAGCAACAACACAAGAACCAGTGCAACGACACTTGAAACGATCTTGACGAGATATTTAGAGCGCATGATCAGTTTTAAACTTCTTCGGCAACTAAAACTGGCGCACTAGTAGCGTCGGTCGGTCGGCGACGTCGACCAGGAAACGCAGCGAGAAAAGTACCAACAGCCATTAACCCAGTTCCGATCCACAACCATGTGATCATCGGCTTGATGAACACTTTGATTCGCGCCGTGTCTGAATCTTGACGAATTGGTGGCTCAAGAGTCAAATAGATATCACTTGTCAGTGATGCTTTTACTGAAGGCGTGCCGACATTCATTCCGATGCGCGTGTACTTGGTGATCGCCGGTTCGTAGATTTTGCCACCGTCTACGATTACGCGTGCTTTGACGCTCACGCTGCGATCGTCGCGCACTTCAATTACATCACTCAATTCAAAACTGTGGCCAGCAAAAGTTGCAGGCACACCCACGACCAATGAGAGTTCTTGACTCTTGCTATAACTATTGGATGCGCCAAGTGCGACCGCGATAAGTATTACTCCGAGGTGCACGATCATCCCACCATTTGCTCGACCCACGAGCCCACGCAAACCTTGTCGACGCGTGGCAAGAACAACTTGACGCAATGCTGCGCCGCCTGAAACTCCACCGAGAGTGAAAGTAAGCAGTGGTGCAAGACCATATGCACCCAAAGCCAGGCTCGCCACGAGCGCCGCGATGCCAGACCACATCGGCCAAAATAATCTCGTCTGCAAGGTTTCGGCAGATGCCTTGCGCCACGGCAGCACCGGGGCAATCGACATCAAGGTAAGTAATGCAATGCCGATTGGCACCGTCAGTCGATTAAAAAATGGCTCACCAACAGCGATCTGGCGATCTTGTAGCGCTTCAATAATCAACGGAAACACAGTGCCAAGCAGAACGATAAATGCAAAGACCGCAAAAAGAACATTGTTCGCCAAGAACGCCGCCTCACGCGACAAGGGCGAGTCGATAACGCCTGGGCTACGCAACTTGTCACCACGCCAACCAATTAGAAAAACCGAAACTATTAATACGACGGCGAAGAATGCGAGAAACCATGCACCGATACCACTCTC
The DNA here is from genome assembly GCA_964201675.1 of Ilumatobacteraceae bacterium. Taxonomy (GTDB): domain Bacteria; phylum Actinomycetota; class Acidimicrobiia; order Acidimicrobiales; family Ilumatobacteraceae; genus BACL27. The sequence continues at coordinate 9,094 of CAXNFV010000017.1, forward strand.
GCTAAAAGCGTGCACGCTATTTAATACTCCCGAGCGTGTCAAGAAAGTTCCGAGAATTGTCAAACTGAAGGTGGCGACCAGCAAAGAAATGTTCCACACGCGCAACAGTCCTCGTCGCTCTTGCACCAGCACTGAGTGAATGTAGGCAGTGCCAGTTATCCACGGCAAAAGTGAAGCGTTTTCAACTGGGTCCCACGCCCAAACGCCACTCCATCCGAGTACTTCATAACTCCACCAACTACCGAGTGCAATACCAAATGTTAAAAAGCCCCAAGCGAAAAGTG
>CAXNFV010000018.1:0-9357 GCA_964201675.1 Ilumatobacteraceae bacterium
CGAAGGTAACCGATATAGACATCAAGCGATTTTGAGTTTGTCTCAAAATCAAAACCCCAAATATGTTCGTAGAGATATTCGCGCGACAGCACGATGCCGGTTTGCTCAAGCAACACTTGCAAAAGATCAAATTCTGTTTTAGTTAAGTCAACTATGCGTGACCCACGCCGAACTTCACGGCGAGTTGGGTCAAGCGAGAGATCGGCGAGATGCAAAACTGTCGAAGTTGTAGCCGGTGCATTTCTGCGCAACAACGCGCGAACTCGAGCAAGTAATTCGTCGACACTGAAGGGTTTCACCAAATAATCGTCCGCGCCGGCATCAAGTCCGGCAACACGATCACCGATCTCATGACGAGCAGTAAGCAACAAAATCGGCGTGCGGTTCGCACGGCGGCGCAACTCGCGACATACTGACAATCCATCCGAGAAAGGCATCATCACATCCATAACAACTGCATCCGGTGAAGTTGTAAGAATTGCGTCGAGTGCGGCGACACCGTCTTTAGTGACCGATACCTCGTATCCCTCAAGTTCAAGCACGCGTTGAACTGCATTGCGGACAGCAGGGTCGTCTTCGGCGACAACCAGTTTGAATATTTTTTTTGCTGTTGCTTTCATTTCTATAACGGTACTGACCACAAATGCCCAGAAATGGCTTGAATCAGGATCGCGTCAACTTCTTAATAGTTTCTTAATTTGTGCTGTTCTAATTCTTAATAACGAGTTGCAAGATCTATTCGCTCAAGGAATCCCCCTAGAGCATTACGAAAGGAAAATCTAATGATGAAGAAACGAAATATCGCAATTTTCGTCGGCATGGCAATTGCCGGCGCAATCGCAGGATCAACACTTGGTGTACCAAGTGGGGTAAGTGCTCAACCACAGCTACAAGCGGTGTCAATTGGCATGGCGAGTGCAGAGAAAATGCAACATGAAGGCAAGAATGGCCATGGCAAGAATATGGAAGAAGTTGCTGCGATTCTTAAACTCACCAAAGAAGAGCTTCGAACTCAGGTACGAAGTGGCAAGACACTCGCAGAAATTGCAACAGCACAAAAAGTTGACATCAAGTTGGTTATCAGCTCAATTGTTGCAAATATCAAAACCTACATTGCCGAAGAACTCGCCTCCGGTGAGATCACTAAAGAACAGGCTGACAAAAAATTGGCCAATGTAGAAACGAAAGTTACCGAGATGGTCAACAGCCTGCCGCCAGCACGCGGTGAGCGTGGTCAAGGTAAGCAAAACAAAAGCGAATCAAAGGTAACTACAACAACTGTCGGCTAGTCCCCCAATCCCCCAACCGACGCAAAGAGCGGCCGGTGTCTAGATTTTCTAGATGCTGGTCGCTCTTTTGTTTTTAACTCAAATAATTGACGACTCTTCGATCTCAACCACCGAGGCAGAACCTGCAAACGAAAACAAGAATGCGCCAATCAACGAACACGCACCAGCAACGAGATAAGACGTGCGATAACCACCAGCAACGTCGTAGAGCCAACCCAAAATCAGTGGCCCGAGTGCGGTGCCAGAAAAAGACACCAGACCAGATCGAGCGGCGATTCGCGGATAGTCGCGAACGCCGAAACGCTCGGCGAGCAACAGTGACTGCATCATCACCATGTTGCCGATCGTGATACCGAACAGGGCTATCGAAAGTAACAAACCAATTCGAGACTCGTTCAGTGCGATACTGGCCATAGAAAAACCCTGAAGCGTGGCCAGACCAACTGTGAAGCGAGTCATGTTGACTTTGGGAATGATACGTCCGGCGACGAAACGCGAAATGATTGACATCGATGAAAGCGCAATTGTCGCCAGCGTCGCAGTTGAACGATTTGTGCGTTCTTCAACAAGTTTGACAAGTTGCAATGCACCACCAACTTGAGCACCGAGTGCAAAAATATATCCAAAAGTGATTGCTTTGAAGAATCTGCTGCGCACGGCGTCGGCAAGTGGCGTGCCCGAAATATTTGCGACATCTCCAGGTGCAGCGCGCGCGCCGTCGGGCAACCATCCATACGGTTGGGGAAACGCACGCAACAAAATCAGCGTGACTGGCACAGTGCCACAAAACCAAATGAGTGCGAGCCATGGCGAACCGTTGCGAATACCTTGGGTGTCGAGAATCCACTTAATAAATGGTGTGACAACAATGCCGCCCATTGATAAACCTGTTGATGCAACAGCCAGAGCACTCGCTCGTCGCACATGAAACCAACGAGTAACGACAGTTGTAACTGGCCCCATGCCAGAAGCCGACCAACCGAGTGCGTAGAAACAATAAACAACAAAGAGTTGCCAGCGTTGCTCGACAAAACGCATCGAAAACAACGCAACGGCAGCGAGCGTTGCACCACCGATGATCATGATTCGCACATCATGTTTGGCAATGAATTTAGATATCGGAATTCCCGCGACTCCACCGACTAAAAAAAAGAAAGTTGTTGCCAACGAAATCGACGAAACTGACCAACCGAGTTCGCGGCTGAAAGCCTGCAAATAAACGGCCAGGCCGTAGAAGCCGAGACCCGAAGAGAAAGTTAAAAGAGTGAAGCAGGCGCTGACGACCCACCAGCCCGGAAATTTATCCGTTCGAGTGAAAACGCTCTTTGCCATTACGACTGATGCAATTCGTCAATTGCAGTAGCGAGCCGATGGTCACGATCGGTGACTTTGCCACCTTTATCGTGCGAACGCAAAAATATTTCGACAGTGTTCCACGAGTTCGACCAATCGGGGTGATGATTTTGCGCTTCAGCAATGGCCGCAACCCGCGTCATAAACGCAAATGCTTCAGCAAAATTTGCAAAGACAAACTTTTTGTACAGCGCACCATCAACTTCTTGCCAGTCACGAGCCACGCGACAACCTTACGTGGGTATTGCAAAGGGCAACTAGTTGAGCGGGGCGTGGCAAGCGACAGCCCCGTGCTTGCCGACACTCAACGAAGGTCGCTCACTTGCACATCGTGCGGCAAGTTCAGGCGACAAAGTTGCACGAACATGACAACGGGTATGAAAGCGACAGCCCGAAGGTGGGTTCGCTGGGCTCGGCAACTCGCCCTGCAACAAAATGCGTTTGCGACGGCGTTCAACTTTTGGATCAGGAATCGGCACAGCCGAAAGCAGTGCTTGCGTATACGGATGTTGTGGATTAGCGAACACTTCGCGCACCGGCCCAGACTCAACAATTGAGCCGAGATACATCACTGCAATGTCGTCGGCAACATGTTGAACCACAGACAGATCGTGCGAAACAAATAAGTAACTCAACTTGAGTTTTTCTTGCAGTTCAGCAAGCAAATTCAGCACACCAGCACGAACGCTGACATCGAGAGCAGACACTGGTTCATCGAGCGCAAGAATTTTTGGATTGAGTGCTAAGGCGCGCGCGATCGCGATGCGTTGGCGCTGACCGCCAGAAAATTCGTTCGGATACTTGCTAGCTTGGGCACGATTAAGGCCCACGAGTTCAAGTAATTCAATAATGCGCTTTTCTTGATCTTGTGGCGACATGCCAAAGTTCTCGAGCGGCTCGGCAATCGCATCACCGATTGGCAAGCGTGGGTCTAGCGAAGCAAACGGGTCTTGAAACACAATCTGCAAATCTTTGCGCATCTCGAGTCGTTCAGACTTTGAAAGTTTGGCGACATCGCGACCCAGCACCGTGATTGAACCCGCTTCTGGCGCGGCCATGTTTAAAATTTCAAGCAGCGTCGTTGTTTTGCCGCAACCAGACTCGCCCACAAGCGCCAAACTCCGCCCCTGACGTAAAACTAAGTCGACACCAACAACTGCATAAACAGATCCGACTCGGCGTCGCAACAGCGAGCCCTTCAAAAGAGGGACCGTTTTTTGCAAACCACGAACCTCCAGTGCGACGGCATCGCTAATCGACGAAACAGCAACATGTGCGGGGCCCTCTTGAAATAACTTTCCGGCATCTTGCAACCCAAAAATTTCGCTCTGTCGAGCACACGCTGTCAATCGGGTTGGTGAAAAGTTGACCAACTCAGGAGTCTTAGCCGTGCACACATCGCTTGCGGCTGGGCAACGGGGTGCAAAAGCACAACCAATCGGCAGATTCACGGGCGAAACTGGCGCACCAGAAATTGAAACCAGGCGTTCACCCGAGGCGATGTCGAGTCGCGGAATCGATCGCAACAAACCAATTGTGTAAGGCATCGCAGGTTGCGCATATACCTCGTCGACCGAGCCAATTTCGACGACTTTACCCGCATACATAATCGCCACGCGATCGGCAATGCCCGCAACAACACCAAGGTCGTGAGTGACCAGAACGATTGCAGCGCCGGTCATATCGCGCGCGGTCTTGAGTACATCAAGAATTTGTGCTTGCACGGTGACGTCAAGTGCAGTCGTCGGTTCGTCGGCGAGCAAAACTTTTGGTTCGTTAGCAATTGCGAGAGCAATCATCACACGCTGGCGCATACCGCCAGAAAACTCATGCGGGTACGACTGCGCACGTTCGGCTGGTCGCGGAATGCCAACTATTTCGAGCAACTCGATGGCTCGCTTGTGCGCGGCCTCAGTTGAAACATCTTTATGAATCAACAGCGCTTCAGCAATTTGTCGCCCGATCGTATGCACAGGGTTGAGTGCCGAGAGCGGGTCTTGAAATATCATCGCAATTTCATTGCCACGATATTTCGACATCTGATCGTCGTTTAACTTGAGCAAATTCACACCGTTGAACATGACCGACCCAGAAACTGTTGCACTGTCGGGCAACAAGCCAATCGCCGCGAGAGAAGTTACTGTTTTGCCCGAACCAGATTCGCCGACGATGCCGAGCACCTCGCCAGCACGAATGTCAAGCGAAATATCGCGAACGGCATGAACCGTGCCTACTTCGCTTGGGAAAGTAACTGAGAGGTTACGAATCTCAATTAATGAGTTATTGGCGTTGCTTGTCATGACGTGATTTTCATGAGACAGTGCTTTTCTTGACGCGTAATGCACCTGGGTCAAACGCATCACGAAGTCCGTCACCAATAAAACTGACTGCCAAAACAGTTAATACGAGAAGTGAACCCGCGAATATAAACAACCATGGATAAGTAAGCGCTGCACCTGTTCCTTCGGCAATTAGCGTGCCCAGCGAAACATCAGGTGCAGCAACACCAAAGCCGAGATAAGACAAACCTGTTTCAGCCAGAATTGCACCGCCGACATTTAATGTTGCTGCAATTATCAAAATAGAAGCCATGTTTGGCAACAAATGTCGGAAGATAATTTTTCGTGTTGGTACACCCATATATCGTGCGGCACGAACGAAGTCGCGTTCACGCAAACTCATTGCGAGACCTCGAACGACTCGAGCAGTAATCATCCAGTCGAAAATTGTTAAACCAACAACCAGCAACAACCACGTTTTTCCTTGATAAAAACGCGAGAGAATCACCAGAACCAAGAACGAAGGTAGAACAAGCAAAAGGTCGACAAACCACATAGTTGCTTTGTCTGCACGCCCGCCGAGATAGCCAGCAAAGGCACCAACAATCGCAGAAAGCCCAGTCGAAAACACGGCGACCAATAAGCCAATTATTAACGACTTCTGCAAACCGCGTGTCGTTTGAGCAAACACATCAACACCGATTTGTGTGGTGCCGAACCAATGCGATGCCGATGGGCCCTTGAGCAAACTCGAGAAGTCGCTCTCTGAATAATTCCACTGACCGATATACGGGCCGCCAAAAGCAAACAAAAACATAAACGCGATGACGCCCAGACCGAAGACTGCAGTTTTATTGCGAAAGAATCGTCGTCTAATTAGTTGTCCGCGTGAGATTCGCTCTACTGCCGCGTCTACTACTACTTGCTCAGTCGTCACGCGCGCGACCTAACTCGTGGGTCAAGAATTGCCAAAATCACATCGGCTAGAAAGCCTGAGAACAACACAAGCACCGCGGTGAACGTGACGACAGCACTCACTGAGTTGATGTCGTTCTTGGCTACGGCACTGATAAACCATTGACCCATGCCATACCATCCGTAAATTGTTTCGGTGAATGCGGCGCCAGCAATTAGCAGACCAAAGCCATAGGCAAAAAAAGTCGCCATCGGAGAAATCGCAACTCGCAAACCGTGCTTGAACAACGCCTGGCGGCGAGTCAAACCTTTCGCGCGCGCCGTACGCAAGTGATCGCTGCTTAAAACATCGAGCATCGTATTGCGCTGATAACGCGAGTAAAAAGAAATACTGCCGAGCGCAATTGAAAGTGTCGGCAAAATCAAATGTTGAAGTCGATCACCGAAGCGACCAAGCGAAGAACCGACGTAGCCAGGCGTATATTCGCCCTGAGTGAAGAAAAAAGTCGAGCCAATTGCATCGTTAAATTTAATGCCGACAAACTTGAGCAAAATCGCCAACAAAAAAACCGGGGTCGACAAAATAAAATAAGCGAACAAACTTGTGCTGCGATCAAAAATCTCATATTGCCGAACAGCACTGACAACGCCAACTATCACGCCAATTGTCGCGCCGAGCAAAGTGCCGAGCATCAGTAATCGCAAACTCACCCAAACTCGGCGCGAGAATTCTTCGTTGACGCGGTTTTGATCTAGATCTTCGCCGAAGTCGCCTTGCAAAACATTGCCAGCCCACTTCACATATCGCGTTGTAAATGGAACCTCGTCGTTGACGTTGGCCCGGTTCAACACTGCATCGATTGATTCTTTGGGAATCGGTGGGTTTGCGGCTTCATAGTTGCCGCGAGGGCTCAACGCGATCGAAGCCAGAAAATATCCCATTGAAGAGGCGATAAGCACCAATAGAACAAAGTTCAGAAAGCGCCGCGCTATGTAACCCACCATTTAGAACCCTTTAAAACCCTGTAAAACCCGCCAAATAAGCCAAAACTTCTAAATCAGCACGCTATCAGGGCATTTATTCTGATGAACAATAAATTAATTCAGAGTGAACAAGTCGTCTTTTAAATTGTTAGTTTTAATGTCAATAATTCCTTGGCAATAGCCATGGACAACCACCTAGAGGGGAAATAAATGAAAAGCAAACTAGTCAAGCGCGTTATCGCTCTGGCTTTGGTAGGCGCAGTTGTCGCACCATTTGGTATGACGACTCAAGCCGGTGCTGCCAAAGATGGCGGCTCGCGTCAAATTAACGAAGTGCCGGTTGCAAATCTCAAACAAGGCGGAGTGTTTCGCTTCGTTCAAGTAGATATCTGCCCGAACTTCAACACCAGCGCAATCGAAGGAAACCTCCTCAACTGCAGCCAAGTGATGAACACAATGTTGCCGCAATACATCTATTTTGACAAGAACGCAGTTCTTCAGATCGATAAAAACTACGCACTTGATATCAAAGCAAGTCGTGTAGACGGCAAACAGACAGTGACTTACTCACTCAACCCGAAAGCAAAGTGGAGCGATGGTAAGACAATTGGTCTTGCAGACTTCGTGGGCATGTGGAATGCACAGAAGAAGGCAGGCCAAGGTTTCAATATCACTTCGAGCGCCGGCTACGAAAAAATCGAGTCGGTCAAGAAGGGCAAGACAGCGAATGAAGTCGTCGTCACCTTTAGCGAGACCTACCCAGACTGGCAACCACTTTTCAGTGCGTTGAAGCCAGCGGCGTTGACTGCATCACCGGATGCGTTCAACACGTCATGGAAGGCAGCACCATTGGTAACTGCTGGTCCATTCAAGTTCAAGGCTCTCGACAAAGTGACTCGAACAATCACAGTTGAGCGTGACAAGAAATGGTGGGGTGACAAGCCAGTGCTTGACACGATCATCTTCAAGGCGTTGCCACAGGCTGCTCAGATCGATGCTTTGCTTAACGGCGAAATCGACTACATGGACGTCGGCAACGACACCAACGCTCTCAAGCGTGCCCGTGAAAACTCGAAGATCAGAGTTGACGTCGCCAAAGCACCAACACACGAACACTTCACTTTTGGTCCAGTAACGGCAGTAACTTCAGATGTTGCAGTGCGTCAGGCAATCATGCTTTCGATCGACCGTCAGCAAATCGCGACTGCGATTCAAGGCATCGTCGACCCGAAGGTTAAGCCGAACAACAACCACGTGTTTCTTGACGGCACATCGTGTAACCAAGACAACACCGGCACACTCGGCAAGCGTGACCTCACCGCGGCAGCGAAACTGCTCGACGGTGCAGGCTGGGTCAAGGGTTCAGATGGCATTCGTGCCAAGGGTGGCACTCGCCTCTCGGTCAAGTTGATTTACCCAAGTGGTAACGACAACCGCCGTGACACAGTGCTTCTTGCAACAGCTATGGCAAAAGAAGCCGGTATCGAATTGGTACCTACTTTGATTCCAACTGCTGACTACTTCGGCAAGTTCGTTCTCGTATCGAAGTTTGAAATGGCCATCTTCGCTTGGGTAGGCACAAACTTCCCAATCGCAAGTTCACCAAACCTCTACAAAATCGGCGGAGCGCAAAACTTCGGCAATATCGGTAGTGCCGATATTGATGCAACATTTGCCAAGGCAAACAACATTCTTGATCTCAAGAAGCGTTGTGAACTTGCAAACGCGGCCGACAAAGAGGTCTACAAGCTCGTTCACTCGATCACGTTGTTCCAACGAAATAACGTCGTTGGTGTGCCAAAGAATGTTGCCAACTTCGGTGCATTCGGTTTCACATCAATCGACTGGACAAAGGTCGGATTTACAAAGAACAAGTAAGTTATAAATTAGTTTTAAGTAACTAAAAACTTGTGGGCGGTCCGAAAGGGCCGCCCACTTTTTTTGTATCTCGGTCCGCGAGGGCTGAGCTTTTTTGTTTCAACCCGCAATGGCGGGAAAATTTCAGCTTGTGTAAGCGGCGTAACCAGTGACTTCGAGTTCGTCTGCAAGCTCTGGGCCAGCACTCTTCACGATTCGACCGTTGGTCAAAATATGCACGAAGTCTGGCTTGAGTTGTTCGAACAATCGGCTGTAGTGCGTGATCACAAGTACGCCTAAATTCATTTCGCGAGTTGCATCTTCAACGCGCTGAGCACAATCACGAAGAGCATCAATATCAAGACCTGAGTCGAGTTCGTCGAGAATCGCAATTTTGGGTTGAAGCACCGCAAGCTGAACTGTTTCGTTACGTTTTTTTTCGCCGCCCGAAAAGTCGACATTCACCGCACGGTCGACGAGTTCGGTGTCAAAACTGATCCGCTTTGCTTCGGTCGAAATAAGCGATCGCAAATTTGATGTGTCACGTTCGCGGGCGTCAAGTGCCGCGCTCATTGCATCTTGCAACATCACGCCTGGTATCTCGGTTGGATACTGCATGATCAAGTGCAGACCTGCAGTGGCACGCTGCCAAGTCGGCAACGCCAGCATGTCGACGCCAT
>CAXNFV010000019.1:0-9321 GCA_964201675.1 Ilumatobacteraceae bacterium
ACGATTAGTTTCAGCGACATGGTCAATCAGCAAGACATTTCGGTGTGCGTCCGAGTGCAACGCGGCGTGGCTACGCGTTCATTTACAAATGCTTTTCACACAAAAATGGAGCGCTACTGCAAACATCTGATTCGTCGCTATCGCGACGAAATTATATAGACCTCAAATCAGTTAAAACTGCCCGCCGCGAAAACTTTTGATTCGCGCTCGCTCATGCCCTCGATGGCGCGTGCGAGTTGCTCAAGATTCTGCAAAAATACGTCGCCGTGCTCACGCGTATGCGCAACTGAAAGTGTCAGTGATTCGCTCTTGCCCCACGGTGCCAAAAATACGCCGCTATTGAACTGCATCAAATAATTGAGGTGCATCGCGCCTGTGCTGACTTCGAGAAAGTCGCGATAATTTCTTGCGGGCTCACTGCTGAATACAACCGATACTTTGAAACCAAACTGGTAGCCATGGGCGCCTTGGCCGTGATTTTGCAAAGTTGAGACTGCGTGTTTCAAAATATATGCGCCAACATCGTTCGCTCGCGCATACGCATCGTCGGTCAATACTTCGGTCAACACGGCACGCGACGCCGCCATCGTCAGAGGGTTGCCGTTGAAAGTGCCGACTTGGTTGTATCGGCCATCTGTAATCGCCGACATCACTTCGGTTGTGCCGCCGATCGCGCCACACGGCAAACCTCCACCTAGTGCTTTTGCGAGACAAATTATGTCGGGTGTAACCCCGTACATCGCTGTTGCACCACCCTGATGAATTACCAAACCGGTTTTAACTTCGTCAAATGTCAATAGTGCACCATGTTGATGAACCAATTTCTTAACAGCCGCCAAATACCCCGGTTGTGGCACGATGATGCCCGCACCCATCAAGATCGGTTCAAAAATCATTCCAGCAATTTGACCTTCGTGTTCGACAAAAACTCTTTTCAATGCATCGATGTCATTGAACGGCACGATACGAACACAGTCGGCAATCGCTTGCGGAATACCAGCACCCGGGGTGAGCCATGGTTTGTCGGCGGGGCCAAGTTCTTGCGCCGAGCGAAAAATTGAGATTGCAACCGAGTCGTGATGGCCGTTGTATGAGCCCTCAACTTTTATGATCAAATCGCGACCGGTGATTGCACGCATCAAGTGCACGGCCTCCATCGTCGCCTCAGTGCCCGAGTTGCAAAATCTCCACTGCGGCAAACCAAATCTGCGCGACAACTCTTCGGCAACGACTATCGAGTCGGGTGTGGGTTGGGCAAAGTGCGTTCCCTGTGTTACACGTTTTTGCACCGCGGCAACGACGCTCGGGTTGGCATGACCGACGATATTGGCGCCGTAGCCGGCATGAAAGTCGATATACCGATTGTCGTCAACATCCCAAACATATGCACCTTCGCCATGACTGACCCATACTGGGGTCGGTCGCGAACTGGCCCAACTCGAAGGCACACCACCAGGAATTGACAACGAGGCTCTCTCGTGGAGGGCGACCGACTTAGGTACCCGACTCAGAAATGTTTGCTCTTCGGCCTCGATTATTTGGTCGAGCGAGCGCATGTTGTTAAGTTTAGGTCATGACCAACCAACCATTTAAACCAATGGGTCGTCGCGATTTTCTGCGCAACCTTGCTATCACTTCAGGTGCAATAACAATTGGCGGCTCGCTGATTGCAGCATGTGGCGATTCATCGTCGCCTACGACTGTCGATGGTTTACCGATCGGTACGCCAGATAATCCGATCAAATTGCCAACCACAACTGACGCGGTAGCCGACGGACTGCCCAATGAGTCGGGCACTCTCGAGATTCTCAACTGGGCCGATTATCAGAACCCCGAGTCGATTGCGATTTTTGAAGAAAAATTTGGCTGCAAAGTTGTCACCAGCATCTACGACACCGAAGAAGCGGCAATTGCTAAATTGCGCAATGGCACTTTCAAACCGGATCTAATTCTCGGCATGACCGATACAGGGTTGGCAAAACTCGTTGCCGCTGATCTGCTTCAACCGTTGAACAAGTCATACATCCCGAATTTCGAAAATGTGATTAGCGGATTGCGAAGCCCGTACTACGACCTTGAGTCTCAGTACACGGTGCCATATTTTATTTACGGCAACGGCATCGGCTACCGAACAGATCGCATCGACAAGAACGCTTTCGCAGGCAATGGATACGACATGCTGTGGGATTCGCAATTCAGCGGCAAACTTGGCGTTCTCGACTCATATCGTGACACCTTGTCAATGGCGATGTTTCGCGCCGGCAACTTCAACGCAAATACGACCGATGCGACAATTATTCAAAAAGCAGGTGACGACTTGATTGCGTTGCGTGAAGCGACCAACCCGAAAGTCGACATATTGGCCTACCAAGAAATACCTGCGGGCAATCGCGACATCAACTTCACATGGTCAGGTGACTTGTTTACAGCGTTGCAGTATCTGCCAGAAGGTTTAGCGCCAGATGTGCTCGGCTTTTGGTATCCAGAAAAGACAGTCGCCAAAAACGACTTCATGTGCATCACCAAGACCGCAAAGTCGCCAGTACTCGCACATCAACTAATTAACTTCTTGAGTGACACAGACAATGCATTGCTAAATCGCGAGTATGTCGGCTATCAGCCTGCACTTGAGTCAATCACTGTTGACCTGTTGATCTCAAGCGGCACGATCCCCGAGTCGCTTATCGACGCTTTGGTGACACCAGAGAAATACGACGCTGGTCTTGCCCAAGTTTCACTCGAGCCGACGGTCGATGGTCTGTGGCTTGAACAATGGACGCGCTTCACCGCCGGCTGACGACGGGTAATTTGAAAAACTCATCTCGCCTTTGGGCAGGATTCGCAATTCCGGGCACAGTGTGGCTGACTGCACTATTCGTGATTCCGTTCTATGCCGTGGCGTGCGTCGCCTTTGGCACGATCGATCCGGTTTTCCGTGACGCTGTGCCGCAGTGGAACCCCCTGTCTTGGGACTTTGTACAGGCAAAACAGATTTTTACGAGTTTGGCAACTGGCCCGCTGCAAGGTGTGGCGATTCGCACTGTTGTCTTTGTCGTGTGTGCGATGACTATTTGTTTCGTGATCGGGTTTCCGATCGCATATTTTTTGGCACGCCACGCCGGCAAACGCAAACTACTTTTGCTGGTGCTAATCATCGTGCCATTCTGGGTCAACTATTTAATGCGCATGTTGGCATGGGTCAACCTGCTCAGTGTCGACGGCTTGTTCACTCGTTTCATGCGTATATTTGGGGTCAACTACAACTGGCTTGACGGCTCACCTATCACGGTAATTCTCGGCTTGGTTTATGGATACATTCCGTTTTTAATCTTGCCGCTCTATGCGACACTTGAGCGCATCGATTGGCGTTTGGTTGATGCGGCACGCGACCTCGGCGCCAACTCGCGACAAGCGTTTCGACTGGTGACCATACCAATGTCAAAAGCAGGGTTGGTTGCGGCGGGCATCTTGATCGCACTGCCAATGTTCGGTGACTATTACACAAACGATTTGCTCTCTCGTTCACCCAGCACCGAAATGATCGGCAATCAGATCGACTTTTTTTTGAATGCCAGCACACAACCACAAAATGGTGCGCTGCTCGTGCTTGCACTGTCGTTGTTTTTGTTGTTGTTCATGTCGTTCTATTTGCGCAGCACGCGCCAACAATCAAGCCAAGTGACGAGATAACAGCATGAGCAACACGACTAAACGACGTGGCTCGCCGTTGGCCTTTGTGATTTGGGGCTACATCATCTGGAGTCTCGTGCCGGTGCTGATTGCCGTGATTTATTCATTTAACGACGGTCGAAGTCGCACGGTGTGGCAAGGCTTCTCATTGCGCTGGTGGATCACCGACCCATACGCCTCAATTTTTCGCAACGATGAAACGCGAAATGCGATTTCCAACTCACTCGTGTTGGCATTCGCAACGCTGCTGCTCGTCACTCCGCTCGGTATCGCGTTGGCAATCGGCTCACAGCGCATTCGCGGCCGAAGTGCGAACTTTGTACAGGGCTTGACTTCAACACCACTAATCACGCCCGAAATAGTCGTCGGTGCGGCACTGCTATTGACCTTCACTCGTCTGTTTACGGCCGTGCCGCTTGGATTCTTCGCGCAAATGTTGGGCAACGTCACATTCTCGCTGGCAAGTGTCGTCGTCATCGTGCGCGCCAGACTCGTTTCGATTGGTGCGTCATTCGAAGAAGCGGCGCGCGATTTAGGTGCGACTCGCTGGCAAGCGTTGCGCTTCGTGCTACTGCCGATGCTCTGGCCTTCGGTTATGGCCAGCCTCGTAGTCGTGTTTGCGACCGTGATCGACGACTTTGTGATCACAAGTTTTCTCTCGGCTGGCGTCAGTTCAGAAACGGTGCCGTTGCGAATCTATTCGTCTGTTCGTGGTGGCGCGACACCCGCGCTTAACGCGCTGGCGACGCTTCTCGTTTTGACATCATTCACAGTGCTAATTATCGGACTATTCGGACTATCAACCTGGCGTAAGCGACATGGTGAACGCGGCGGACTAAGGGCGGCACTCGCCGATGTTACGCAGATGGATAACTAGCTAGTTCGCAAGTGGCAATACACGCACTGCGTCGGGCAAAACATCAATCGTTGTTTCCTGACCCGCAATAAGGCTTGCCGAAGTTTCATCGTTCGCAACTTCTGCGTTGATAGTTTCGGTGCCTACTTTAAGAGCAACACGCAGACTTGAGCCCGCAAAAGTAACTCGTTCAATCATCGCCTTGTGCGAGCCCGAACCAATTCGAATGCGCTCTGGTCGAATCATCATCATTCCTTTGCCTAATGGTGCTGATTCAGAACAAACAAACTTCTCATTGGCAAACTCGACCACACCGCGCGCGGTTACCTCGCCTGCAATCAAATTTGCGGCGCCAATGAACTGCGCTACTTCAACCGAGTTGGGTGATTCATAAAGTTCGCGTGGCGCACCAACCTGCATCAAACAGCCATCACGCATCACACCGATTCGATCACTCATTGTGAAAGCCTCATGTTGATCGTGGGTCACATAGACAAATGTGATGCCAATCTGGCGTTGCAAGGTCGCTAGTTCAATTTGTAGTCGCGCACGCAATTGCGCATCAAGCGCACCGAGTGGCTCGTCGAGCAACAACACACTGGGCTCAAGTATCAGTGCACGAGCAAGCGCCACACGCTGTTGTTCACCACCCGAGAGTTGATGCACGCGACGTTCGCTGAAATTGCCAAGTTGCACAAGTTCAAGCGCTTCGCTAACTCTTTTGTCTTCAGACTTCGTATTCTTCGTGAACTTATTTTCGAAGCGCAGACCAAACTTGACATTTTCTTTGACATTGAGATGTGGAAATAGCGAGTAATTCTGAAACACCGTGTTTAACGGCCGTTCCTCTGGCTCGTCGCGAGTTACATCGCGGTTGTCGATAAATACGTTGCCGCTGTCAGGCTGCTCAAAGCCGCCGATCATCCGCAACGTTGTTGTTTTACCACAGCCAGAAGGTCCAAGCATTGAAAAGAACTCGCCTGCTTTAATTTCTAATGAGACGTCATTGACCACAACTCGGTCGCCATACGACTTAAATAAATTCTTGAGAGTTACCGCGCCGTCTAGTTCAATCGCTGTCATGAATTATCCCCTTAAAAATATTAAGCGCGCATGGTTTCAATGTTGCCATCAACTGGCAAAACTTGGCCAGTGATAAACCTCGCCGCGGGCGAACTGAGAAACACGGCCGCCGCGGCAATATCTGTGGCGTCGATGAAAGTCTTCATAGAAACTTGATTTTCATAACCAGTACGAACGCTCTGCGGGCTAACGCCTGTTGCGGCAGCTTCGCGCTCAATCACGCCATCCATACGCGGGCCACTGACAGAACCTGGGCAAATCGCATTGACTCGAACGCCATCGGCACCGAGCTCCATCGCCCAAGATTTTGTGAGCCCGATGATGCCCCACTTTGCGGCAACATAGGGCGAACGTAGCGGGTAACCAAAGATTCCAGCACTCGTCGAAATGTTGATGATCGAACCTCGGGTCTGCAACAACATCGGCACGGCCGCACTTGTGCAACGAAACGTGCCACCCAAATTGATGCGCACACATTCGTCATAGGCGTCGGGGTCCATTTTGTCGACACGGGCAGTTGGCCCTGGCACACCCACATTGTTGACCAAGACATCAAGGCCGCTTAGATCGCGTTGAATCGCAGCAAACATCGCCGTCACATCAACAGTTTTCGAAACATCGCAAACATAATTAGGATTTGTGCTGTCGTTGACATCACACACCACAACGCGCGCACCAGCCTGAGTCATTGCATCGGCGATTGCTTTGCCAATACCCGATCCACCACCCGTGACAAGTACCCGCAGACCTGTCAACAAAAAGTCTTGTGAATTAGCGGACGTAACCATTAACTAGAACTTAGTCGGTGACTCGTCAGCGATGAATTTTTCCATCTGGCATTAATGCACCAGTCAAAACTGCCCCGTAGAGATCTGCCCCAGTTAAATTTCCGTTTGTAATGTCGGCATCAGACATCAGCGCACCCCGTAAATTTGCACCGCGCAAATTCGCACCCCTCAAATTTGCGCCCTTGAGATTTGCCCCCTCAAGATTGGCTGTGAATAGATCTGCACCCGAAAGATCAGCGCCAGATAAATCAGCACCAGAAAGGTCTGCACCAGTCAAGTTTGCATCCGACAAATC
This sequence comes from Ilumatobacteraceae bacterium, assembly GCA_964201675.1. Classification (GTDB taxonomy): domain Bacteria; phylum Actinomycetota; class Acidimicrobiia; order Acidimicrobiales; family Ilumatobacteraceae; genus BACL27. Next base: position 6,713 of record CAXNFV010000019.1, read on the forward strand.
TGAATCGGCCAACATCGAATTTTTTAAATTTGCTTCGCTAAGCACTGCACCATGAAGGTCTGCGTCCCTTAATATCACGCCTTCTAACTTTGCCTTGGGCAAGAACGCCAGAGGCTTAATCTCATAGCCATTTAAAAGCTTCACCGGCGGCGGAGTACAAGCGGCAGAAAAGAACAACACGAAAACCATTAAAGAAAATTTGATCTTCATGTTATTTAAGACTCGGTGCTGGCTCAACTGACTCAAACGCTGAGTCTGAGATTAGTCTTTCTTGAACTATGCACATCTGATTGTGGAGCTGAGGGGAATCGAACCCCTGGCCTCTTCCATGCCATGGAAGCGCTCTACCAACTGAGCTACAGCCCCAATAAGACTTATTAACGCTACCCGATAGATCCAATCAGATAGCACTAGCCTGCTTACGAATGTCTGAACAAGGTAAAAAACTAAATCTTGCAAAAGTTTATAAGTTTAGATTCGCGTGGCTAGCCCAGGAAAAGAAAATCGTCACTTGGACGATAATCACCAAATGGATTGAACGCCAACTCGGAAACCCAAAGTGTGTGCTTGACCCGGCTGCCGGGCTTGGCGAATTCATAGTCAGCTCATCTGCCCCAGAGCGTTGGGCTTGCGATTTGCTAGATCAAAGAAAGTCATGGCCAACTGGAGTCACGACTCGATTCGGGGATATTCACAATGTTGACTTACCAGAAAATCACTTTGACCTAATTTTTGTTTCAAACTTTTTAGAGCACTTGGCCACACCTGATGATGTTTATAAATATTTGACGAAGATTCAAAAATCGCTCAAGCCCGACGGAAAACTCGCGATCATGGGACCAAACTTTCGTTTCAGCGCCAATGAGTATTACGACTTCGCCGACCATCTGCTGCCATTAAGCGACCGCACAATTGAGGAGCACTTGGCTGCTGTTGACATGAAGTGCGAGCGGATTGTTCCACGGTTCTTGCCGCTAGCTTTTCGTTCGCAACGGTTTTCACATCCGTTGCTAGTGAAACTTTATTTGGCAGTATCTTTTTTCTGGCGATTTTATGGCAAACAATTTTTTATTGTCGCCACCCGGCTAGCAGATTAACTAATTTACTAACTGACTAGTCGCCAACTCACAGCGGGGACGTCGCGATACAAGCGTTCAATTTCGTAAAACCTTCGGGTTTCATCGTCAAAGATGTGGATGACAACACTGCCATAGTCAATCAATATCCACTGCTGTTCTGTGACACCTTCGCTTGATAGTGGCGAACGCCCGGTTTGTGTGCGCACCTCATCGGTGATTGCGTCGCTAATCGTGCGCACCTGACGCTTATTGCCGGCACTCGCGACTACGAACAAATCAGTGATCGCCAAAATCTCGCCGACGTCTAAAACGGTCACATCGGTTGCTTGCTTTTGGTCAGCGGCCTGCGCGGCAATTTTGGCGATACGCAAGGCGTCCGATTGTGGTGTGTAAGTGCTCATTCGTCTAAGGGCTCAACAGTAGTGGCAGGAAGATCTGGATTGTCTTTTGAAAATGCGACAAACGATTTGCCCAACACAATCTGCAGATCAATACCTTGCGCACGTTCGCGGATTTGAGCGGTTTCAAAGTCACCGATGAAATCCTTCAAACCAATATCGGTCAAAACATTCGAGTCGACATACCGAAGTTCGGTTGTTTCTTGAGGCGGGCCAGGCACTTCGCGCACGAGCGCCACATCAAAACCAATCGCCACGAGACGACGAACTATTTCACGACTCACCGCGGGGTCATTGAAAGGACTATCAATCTGAACAGCCAGCGCACCGGCCACTCCAGAGCCAGTGACCGAGGTTGGTGCGACACTTGACATAATCATCGTGACTTCTGACGGATCAAGACTGAACATATCTAGACCGTTCGGATTCTCGGTGCCCAATGGAACAGCCGTTGCAGCGAACTGCCAAAATTGAATTGGACCATTGAATAACCGGTTCATAAAGCTCGCAAAATCTAAGGGTGTCCCAAGTGGGTCGGTCTGCAAGCTTTGAAGCCTGAGCCCCAAACCAACCGTGTTAGCGATTGCTGTCCAAGCAGATTTATGGTGATTAAATCTTGCCGATTCGCTTTGATCAATTTCACGTGCAAGCAAAATACTCACTAGCGAAAATGTATCGATCGGTGCTTTGCCAATTTTCGCAACCGTCAAAGTTGCACCGTCTGGGGTTGTATTGCGAACATCAGAGTCAAGAAGTATTTCAACCGGACCAACTGGGCCAAGCAACCTTAGTAAGTCATCACGATTCAAAATACCAACTGCAGAAATTGTGACATTAAGTAACCCTTCGACATCGGCGACAAACGCAGATGGATCTCCATCGATATAGCTATCGAAAATTCTTCTCGGTGCTTCGCCTTGCGCAACTTCTGCTTGAGTTTTTGCTGGGATCGAGATAACCGTTCCGCCGAAACTGCCGCCCGCCAGAGCAACCACTGTTACGGTGGTGATCTCATTTGAGTCGTTGACAGTTGCCAAAAGCGCAACTGGCGTGTCAAGTATTTTCAAAACCTTAATGTCATTGACATTGGTGCCACCGTTTGAATTGAGAACCGAGTTGTATCCGATTACGA
>CAXNFV010000020.1:0-9290 GCA_964201675.1 Ilumatobacteraceae bacterium
TGGCGTTAGCAACTGCTTGCAAACTTGTTGCCGATTCGCGGCGAATCACAGTGTTGACTGGCGCTGGCATCTCAACTGATTCGGGTATCCCAGACTTTCGTGGTCCGAAGGGTTTGTGGACGCTCAACCCTGATGCTGAGCGAGCGGCAACACTTCGGCACTATCTGGACGATCACGAACTACGAAAGCGTTCGTGGCAAAACCGTATTAAATGGATTGGCGGCGATCCGCAACCTAATGCCGGGCACAGGGCATTATTCGAACTTGAGAAGCGCGATATTTTGGTTGCTTTGATCACACAAAACGTTGATGAGTTACATCAGCGCGCCGGTCATGATCCGAGCAAAGTTCTAGAAGTGCACGGCACGCTTCATCGCACTTGTTGTTGGAGTTGCAAAGATCGCAGACCAATGGCACAGGCACTGTCGAGAGTTGTCGCCGGCGATCCTGATCCGAGATGCGAACTTTGCGACGGGATACTCAAGAGTGACACAATTTTATTTGGACAGCCACTTGACCAAGATGTGATGGCTCGCGCGCTAGATGCCAGCACGAACTGCGAAGTTTTTATCGCAGTTGGTTCGTCGCTGTCAGTGTTTCCCGCGGCCAACACATTGCCACGTGCAAAAAACTCGGGCGCCAAAGTAATCATCGTCAACGGGCAACCAACAGAGATGGATCACTACGCTGATGTTGTCTTAAATAGTGAAATTTCAGAGGTTCTGCCCCAGATTTGTGGCGTCGTTAAATCCCGACCATAACGGTAGGGTATTGATATGTCTAGTTTTCGCGAATTGCTCGCCGATGCGAAATCAAAAATCCAAGAAGTTGATACGCAAACCGCCGCAACGCGAATTGAAGCGGGACAAGTTGTTGTTTTGGATGTTCGTGAGCCAGACGAATACGAGCAAGGTGCTCTACCGAATGTTGTGCACATCGCGCGTGGGCATCTTGAAGCCCAAGTAGAGACAAAAATCGTCGACAAATCAGTAGAGGTAATTGTTTATTGTGCCGGTGGCGTTCGTAGCGCATTTGCGGCGAAAACTTTGCAAGAACTTGGCTACACAAATGTTTTGTCAATGGCTGGCGGATACGGCAAATGGAAGGACGAAGGGCGCGCGTGGACAACTCCGGCGCAATTGAGCGTTGAGCAGCGCAATCGTTATCAGCGACACTTATCGTTGCCGGAAGTTGGGGTTGAGGGTCAATCAAAGTTGCTTGCGAGCAAAGTTTTATTGCTAGGCGCGGGCGGGCTGGGTTCGCCGGCCGCAATGTACTTGGCAGCGGCCGGAGTCGGAACAATTGGCATCGTCGACATGGATGTTGTTGATGCTTCAAATTTGCAGCGACAGATCTTGCACAACATTGATCGAGTCGGTGACAGAAAAGTTGACTCTGCCAAAAAAACCCTCACGATGCTTAATCCAGATGTTGACGTCGTAACCTACGACACGCGCTTGTGTGCCGAAAACGTTATTGAGATTCTTTCTGGTTACGACGTGGTTGTCGACGGAGCAGACAATTTTCCGAGTAGATATTTGTTGAATGATGCCAGTGTCAAACTTGGTATTCCGGTTGTGCACGGTTCTATTTTTAGATTTGAAGGCATGGTCAGCGTGTTTCATCCGGTGCTTGGTCCGACCTATCGCGACATGGTGCCTGAGCCACCACCATCTGAACTTGCACCAAGTTGTTCTGAGGCGGGAGTGCTTGGTGTGTTGCCCGGAATAGTCGGCTCAATTCAGGCGCTTGAAGCATTGAAGATTTTGCTAAATCTCGGCGAGTCATTGATCGGAAAAATACTTGCGATTGACACAACCGAAATGACCTTTCGGACTTTCAAATTGCAACGTGATCCAAAAAATGCTGTGACGTATGACAATCGAGAACGAATTCAAATCCGTGACCTCGAAGGCGCGTGTGCGCCATGGCTTGCCCACTAGCTAGCTAGACAACTAGACAACTAGACACTTAGATAACTAGTTAACTTGGCGCGTCTAGCCCAGGTCGTATGATTATCAAGTGCGGTTTGCCATAGTCGGAGCGGGTTTTACAGGTGCAGTCGTCGCCCGAGAATTAGCCTCCGCAGGCCACAAATCAGTTGTTTTCGACACCCGCGATCACGTCGCCGGAAACTGCCACACGGCTCGCCACGAAACAGGTGTGATGGTGCATACCTATGGGCCACACATTTTTCACACGCAGCATGAGCACGTCTGGGAGTACATCAATCGTTTCGGTGAGATGATGCCGTATAACCATAAAGTGAAAGCGATCTCGAAAGGCAAGATGTATTCGTTGCCCGTGAACTTGACGACGATAAATCAATTTTTCGGCACCAACTTTACGCCAGAGCAAGCCGAAGCATTTATCGCCACAAAGGGTGATTCGACCATAACTTCGCCCATATCTTTCGAAGATCAGGGTTTGCGATTTGTCGGTCGCGAACTTTATGACGCGTTTTTCTCTGGGTATACGGCAAAGCAATGGGGGGTTGACCCAAAAGATTTGCCCGCAAGTATTTTGGCGCGATTGCCGGTGCGATTCACCGAAGATGATTCATACTTCAACCATCCGCATCAGGCGATTCCAAAAGATGGCTACACCCCGATTGTCGAAGCGATATTGAACGACCCGAATATTTCTCTGCGCCTTAGTACGAAGTTTTCGCCAAAAAATATGACTGAGTTTGGCGAGTTTGATCATGTCGTTTGGACAGGACCAATTGATGCTTTCTTTGACTACGAATATGGGCGACTCGGTTATCGAACACTTGATTTTGTCGCCGAGGCAAGTGAAGGCGACTATCAGAAATATCCCGTTGTAAATTATTGCGATGTAGATGTGCCGCATACGCGAATCACGGAGCACAAACATTTTGCACCATGGGAGAGCCACGACCGCACCGTGGTGTATCACGAATACTCGCGATTGTGTGGAGAGAGCGATACGCCGTATTATCCGATTCGGCGCGTGAAAGAAAAAGAGCTTTTACTTAACTATGTGCAGCGTGCCAGAACGGCAACTGGAGTCACTTTCATGGGCAGACTTGGCACCTATCGCTATCTAGATATGGATGTAACCATTCATGAAGCACTTGGTGCCTCGCGTGAGATGCTTAACTGTTTAGCAAGCAATAAACCATTGCCCCAGTTTTCGATAGATCCGATGGTATGAAATGATCAGCTTTTTACTGCAGCGTCTAATATTGCCGCGCGATGAAACCACTGAGCCACTGCTGTATGTGCGCTCGCAAGGCGATGTGAGTTTTGCGAATGAAAATGCAATGCTGGTTAAAGGTGCCGAGATTAGTTTTGATACTTCATTCGGGGTGTTCGCCGCTGGTCGCTGGAGGCGTCTAACTTCAGTCGATTGCTTGAGCGTGACTGTGCATGCGGTGGGTTCTGGACGAATTGAGTTGGTGGGTGTGAGTTCGGTGGCTCGTGGGGTTTCTCTGCGAGAAAAAATTGTCGCCAGTACAGGAATCTCGTCAAGCGGCAAGACAACAATAGAAGTACCAGATTTTGCCAAAACATCTATCGGTACATATTTTATAAGAGTAAGCGCAGAGCAATCAGATGTTGTTGTATCTGGCGGACAGTGGACAACTACGACGAAGGCACCGCGCGAAGTGCGTCTTAGTCTTTCAGTTACAACTTTCAATCGTCAAGATTATGTCAAGCCAACCGTGGCCAAAGTTTTGCAACTTGTTGAAAATGTCGACTCACTGCGAGACCGCATGCGAATTTTAGTTGTTGACAACGCGCGAAATATAAGTTTTGATACCGCGCCGAATGCACCGATCACAGTTGTGCAGAACCCAAACTTGGGTGGCGCTGGCGGATTCGCCCGCGGAATCATTCATTTGCGCGACGAAGGTTGGTCGACCCATGTGTTGTTGATGGATGACGACATCACACTTGAGCCAGAAGCCCTTGTGCGAACATTTGCTTTATTCACTTTTGCCCGCGACGAAAAACTGTGTATTCACGGGGCAATGCTCAGCGAAGAACAAGCGTGGATGCAGTTTGAGGCTGGTTCTAAGTATCGCTGGAGATCTCTATATCCGTTGCGGGCGATTGGTCGTGAAGATGACCTTCGAGAACGCAAACTCGCGCTACGCGATGCACGTGAAAAGAAGTTCGCCTACACCGCCTGGTGGTATACAGCGTTTCCGATTTCAATAACACGAGACAATCCGCTGCCGGTTTTTGTGCGCGGTGATGACGTCGCATTTGGTTTGATGCACACCGGCAAACACAGCGTGACTATGAACGGTATAATCGTTTGGCACGCCGATTTCGGATTGAAAAATAATCCATCCTCGTTGTATTACGAGAAGCGAAATTTCGCAATAGTCGACACCCTCGTGTTTGCAAATCACCATTGGTGGCACTTGGCGCGACGATTTATTGCACTGTGCTTTCGCAATCTATTTTCGATGCGTTACGCCAGCGTCGAATACATGATTCTTGGAGTGCGTGCATACTTGGCCGGTCCAGAAGCATTAATGGCAACAGATCATTCGGCATTGCACGATGAACTTCGAAAAGTCGCAGAAGAGAAACCAGGGCCGTTGTCGGCTGAGTTGGCCGCGGTTTCAATCACCAAGCCCAGGCCCAAAATTATTCGACTGGTTGGTTTCGCTTTGGCGATTCCTCTTGTCGGTGGCTATATCTTGCCGAAGGTATTACGGCGAGATTTGCTGAAGACGGCGCCAATTGACTCGCGCGCAGTTGGGTTGGCAACTCGATATAACCGTATTTTGTATCGGCACGACCGTTTGCCCGAAGGGTTTTTGGTTGAGCGCGATAGCAAGCGATTTTTCAAGTTATTGCGTGAGGTGTGTGTGGTGACCAAAGATATTGCGCTTAACTACCGCCGCCTTAAACGTGAATACAAAGCTGCTTACCCAACATTGGTCAGCGACGCTTCGTGGCACGCCCGCTTTGCAAAATAGTTTGCAGTTATTTTGTCTTGACGACGGCGGCGCTTGCGGCGAGTAGCGACAACCAAGTTGTTCGGTCGATCACACCAGTTTGTTTGAGTCCGACGGTTTTTTGAAATCTCTTTAGTTGTCTTGCGGTTCCAGATCCAAATATTCCGTCGGCTTTAATTTTTATATTCAGCACACGGCTTAGAGCAGTCTGGGCGGCCGCCACAGAAGTATTGCGTGATTTCATGCCTAGCGAGAATGAAGTTGTATCAATACCCAATTCGGCGAGCACTTGCGCATCAGCGATACCATCAATCGGTAGGCCCTTAAGTTCTTCTAGTTTGGCCACAGCAGTTGCGGTTGCCTTGCCATAGTTTCCATCTGTAGAAAGTTTTTGTTTCTTCTTAAGTCCAAGCGCCGTATTTAGAGCTTTCTGCAGAGCAGAAACAGGCGTACCGCGGTTGCCAGTTATCAAAGGCACGGCAAGTGGCAAAACATTTGAGGCGTTGGCCGTGATTAAACCTTGTGTTCGCAGCGCATCGAGTTGGTTGCGCAAAAACAATGCAAACTCGGCACGTCCAGTGCTTGTCAGGTGTACATCATCACGAAACCAACGCGATTGAGATGGGGCACTGCTGGCTGCATTCCAGTCGAGAACCGACACATTTGAATTTGTCGCCGCTGCCGTGGCGAATGCAGCGTTTGACAATGCATAGTTTTGTGATGCTCGCCGTGTTGAAAGATTTACGAACACAATGCGTTGCACATTTCGTGCGTTTAGCGCGTTAACTATTTGTGTTACTTCGCTCGACAAACTATTTGGGTCGTCGTTATAACCAAGTTGAACCACTGCGATCGCAGGAAACTGCTCTGCGGTAAGCGAGTTAACCACTCCAAGAGCATCAGGTTGACCCTTGTCAGGTGCCACACAGGTAGATCCAATTAGACATCTATTTGCAATTGCCTGGTAATTGATTGATGGATATGCCGGCGTGACTATTGCACCAAATTCTGTGGCGATACTTTCACCAACAGAGTCACCGACAAACAGCATCGAGCCAACTGCTCCAACATCTAGTGGTGATCCGAATACTGGTGTCGATCCATACCACGGTGACGGTAGATCAAATGCGGTACGAAAACTCCACCCAGACATTTTTACTTCACCAGACGTACCAGTGATCGTGACAGCGAGGGTGTAGCCACCCCAATCTCCACCTAATCCATCATTGGCTGTAGTCACAGATGTAAGGATTCCGATTTGTGGATACTTCGCCACGATTTGTGCCGCAGAAAACGCGCGAGTCCAAACCATCAACGAACTATTGGCGGCGAGATCGCCCTGGTCAACTTGCGCCGGAAACGATCCACCAGCAGTGCGACCGCCATTTGAAGATGAAAACTCGGCTCGCACAACTGCACCTTGGGGAGTGCGAATCACAACACCCGCAGTTTCGGCAACAGCGCGATCTGTATTCGCAGTCTCTAAAATCGTCGGTGCAGCATTTAAGGCAGTGCGCAAAGCTGCGCCACCGTAAACTTGGCAATCTTGTGTGTCACATGTTTTTGCAAGCCCCGCATAACGATTTTCGGTAACCGAATACGATCTAGCCGCGACTGCTTGGGCACGAAGAGCGTTCATTCCGGCGCCCCCAGCAGCATCACCCCAAGACGCAGGCGACTCACGCGGCACAACGCCGCGAAGATAATCGTCCAGGCGAGCAATGTTGATCGTGCGATTTTCATTTTTGGCGTTATTCATCGCACGAATTAATCCGCGATAGTAACGAACTTGGTTGAAACCATTTGCTTTTGGTTCGCATAGTCCAACCATTTCAAGCGCTGCACCTGCAGGGTCTTGACTGGCATTAGTTAAAAACGATGCCTGCCCATTGAACTCACCCACGAGTACAAAGCCCGATGCCTCTGGCACATCGGTCTCGCCTAGACACTTTCGTTCTGATGAACCCCAAACTTGGTATACACGTTCTGCGCCGGATTTTTCACGGGCGACCATGCTGGTGAAGCGTCTGGCTTGATCTGGGTCTTCGAGTAAACGCATCGTGCCAGAGTCAGAAACGACACCAGTTTGCTTGGCGTTAAGCAGACTCAGCCAAGTGCTCATTTCTTGGTTTGGCGCTTCAAGAGTCGACCGAGCGTTACCGGTAGCGCCACCGTAATAGAAGTCAATGATTTGCTCCCATGACCAACCCGCTGTGGTCGCCCAGCCATAAGCACCGTATTGACTGAGCCCGCGTCCGTGGCCAAACCCGCGACCATATATGACGATTCCACCTGGCAGTTGCCCATCGGCGGCGTTTACTTGCTGCAGTGGCGTCACCCCGGCCACAAATACTGCCAGGCAAATACCAACGCCAATACGTTTAAATATTTTTTTGGGGATTATTCGCATGCGCAACCAATACATCCTCGCAGAAACTTCAAGTCTAACTTGATGAATGAAGTGTGTCAGGTTTTATTGACTATGCGACCACTTCAGTGGCGGGAAGTGTGTCGCGTTGTTGCACGATCACCCCAGCAAGCACAAAAGAGATTCCAATTAAGTCTGTGATACTTGGCACTTGATCAAGAAAAACTAAACCAAATATTGTTGCGGTAACCGGTAGCAGCGCGAGCAAGATAGAAAATCTTCGTACTGGGATTCTGCGCAAAGTGTATTGGTCAATTCCATATCCGATTGCGTTAGACAAAATGCCGACCAAGAAACATGTCGCAAGAATCCACGGTGCACCAAAAGCAGGCCCGCTTGTTGGTGCGCCGAACGGAGCAATAAAGATTGCGCCGATCAATAATCCAACTCCTAAACCTGAGACACCGCGGTCAAAGCGTGCAACTTTCGCGCCGATAACAATGTAGGCAGCCCACATTGCTGACGCCAGAAAAATAAAAAATAGGCCGACTGGTTCATTGCCAAGTTCGATACCAGAAAGTATCACTACGCCAAGCACCGCAAAGACGAGTGCAATTGCGTTGCGGCTTGTGCGAGTTCTAATTGCAGCAACAGTGATCGGACCAATAAATTCAATCGCCACGCCTTTGCCAAGATCTAGATGCTCAATTGCTAGATAAAAAAATAAGTTCATCAGAGCAGTGGAGATACCGAACAAGCAGACTGCCGTTATCTCGTCACGAGTCCAGCGTCCGCCGCGACGCAATGTTGGTATCGAAACTGCAATTAATACGAGCGCAGCGCCGATTACGCGAAACCAGGCGACACTAGCTGGCGCTAAGTCATCGAATAAACGAACAGCAATTACTGCGCCACAATATTGACCAATAGCCGAGACGATGAACAGCGCCTCGGGCGGTGCAGTATTTGCAAAACGGTTTAATTCGCGCGAGGCGGAGTTTGAACTCAATCGAAAAGATCTGGATCAGTGCGACAGATGTCTTGCCACAATGGTTGAAACTGCAACCAACCAGCCGCCGGAAACCCGGTCAATTTTTGTGTGTAACTTGCATCTTCATGTGAAATTAATTTTGGTTTGCCAGCGGCCTCGGCCATCAATTGTGCTTGACAATTTCGCTCCATCGTGATGAACCAAAATGCCGCTGCATCGACGGTTTCACCAACCGTTATTAGACCGTGGTTTTGGTGAATCATGCCTTTGCCCTTGGGAAACTTCGCGGCGATTTCTTGACCTGCGGCTACTTCGACTACAACAGCACCACCTTGTTCAGTTATCACTGTGTGGTCTTCATAGAAAGCACACGAGTCTTGCGTGATCGGGTCAAGAAGTCGGCCAAGTGAAGACCAAGACTTGCCGTATGGCGAATGTGCATGTGCCGCTGCAACAACATCTGGCCGGGCCTGGTGAATTGCAGCATGAATACAAAATGCCGCACGATTGACAGGCTGAGAACCGTATACGACATCACCGTCATGATTGACGAGAATTAAATCGCTGACTGACATATAGCGAAAACTTTTTGCAAATGGGTTTACCCAAAAGTGATCAGTGAACTCTGGGTCGCGCACGGTGATGTGGCCCGCCACGCCTTCGCCAAATCCAAGACGACCGAAGATACGAAATGCGCCAGCAAGTTTCTCTTTGCGGTGTTGACGTTCTTGTTCGAGTGTCTCAAATACTGGTTGACTTAATTGCGCCACGACTTTCGGCGTGAGTTCAATACCGTCAATTATTTTTTTCGTAGCCGACGATTGTTCAATGATTGCCATAACTTAAGGTTACGACAAAGCGAGCAACGCAGCGTTGACGAGTTGCTCGGGCAGCAAATCAAAAACGCCATATAACTCGGCAATAGTGCCAGATTGACCAAACTCATCTACCCCTACGGGTACGGTTCGGGCGCCGTAAACCGAACCCAGCCA
>CAXNFV010000021.1:0-8767 GCA_964201675.1 Ilumatobacteraceae bacterium
CATCTCGAGGGCTCCTGCGAGTGAGACCATTGAGGGTCGCCCTGATATCGGTTTGAACGGATTGCCGTTGCAAATCCTGCAAGCCGACACAATTACTGATGCGACTAAGGCTTGGGCCGGAATCGAAGGATTCCAGGATCAATTCCTTACTCGTTGGGGAAAGAAGTAAATAGAAACTAAGTAGTCAGTATTCGGGGTAATCGTCGAACTCAATTTGTTCGGCGGTTACCCCTCTGACGTTTATACGATTCTCATATCATGAATGAGCCTGCTTCAATTCTCGATATCCGCTCAATATCGAAAACGTACCCTGGGCAACTCGCCCTTGATAACGCCTCCATCCAGATTCGCCCTGGTGAAATTCACGCCCTAATTGGCCAAAACGGTTCAGGAAAATCAACGCTGATAAAACTGATCGCTGGCTACATCAAGGCCGACCATGGATCAAAAGTTTTATTCAACAGTGAGCCAATTGATCTTTGGCAACTTTCACCTCAAGACCGCACGCAGATCAGAATCGTTCACCAAGATCTTGGCTTAGTCAACACACTCTCAGCAATTGAAAACCTTGGTCTCGGTCGCGGTTATGAAACCGGTTTTGCTGGTCGAATCAAATGGCGCGCCGAAGCAAAGCGTTGTCAAGAGCTTCTCCTTCGGTTTGGCCTCGCACCTGATGTTCGCAGTCCGTTGGCGACTCTTACATCGGGCGAACGCGCAGCAATCGCAATCGTGCGCGCATTGCAAGATTGGAACTTTGATAAACCTGGAATTTTGATTCTTGACGAACCGACGGCGGCTCTTAATCGCGGCGAAGTTGATGCACTGTTTCGAGAAGTACGCCGGGTTGCAAGTCTCGGAGTCGGCGTAGTTTTTGTTAGCCATATTCTTGACGAAGTCTTGAGTCTCGCCAGCAAGGTCACTGTTTTACGTGACGGCAAAGTCGTCGCAGCCAGCCAAGACGTAACACAACTTAATGCGATGGATCTGGTGCAACTAATGGTTGGCCGAGAACTATCTTTAGAACGAAGTGCGGCGAAATCTGAGAACGGTCAAGTTGTTCTTGAAGCAGAAAACCTATTCGGCATGACATTGCGCGGTCTCAGCTTCAAATCTCATGAACACGAAATCATTGGTATAGCCGGACTCATCGGTTCAGGGCGTGACGAAGTTGCCAATTGTCTGTTCGGCGTTACGCCACGATTTATGGGCAAAGTTCTCGTTAATAAGAAAAAAGTTTTTGCCCACCCTCACCAATCGGTCAAAGCCCGAATGGCCCTCGTACCAGCCGATCGAAAACGCATCGGTCTCATTTTGTCCGAGCGCCTTGAAGATCACATCGTCCTGCCGCGACTCTCTCCGCTTCGTAAGGGAGCCGCGCTCGACTACAAGCGCTTGAAATCTGATGTCACGAGTTGGATCACCGAGATGAAAATTGACCCGCCAATTCCTCGTCGCAAAATGGAAAAATTCTCGGGCGGAAATCAACAAAAAGCAGTTCTTGCTCGTTGGCTGCGAACAGATCCAAAAGTGCTGATTCTTGACGAGCCGACCCAAGGTGTAGACATCGGATCAAAATCAGCCGTTTACGAGCGTGTTGAAAAATTTGCCGAATTGGGTGGCACAGTAATCGTTGCATCTTCAGACACTGACGAATTAGTTCGCCTGTGCGACCGAGTTTTAATTATGCGTAGCGGGGTCATTGCCTGTGAGCTTTTCGGCGACGAAATCACCGCATCGCGTATCGTGACTGAAACTCTTGGTGCAACTTCAAATAGAGTTAGTTCGCGCGTCGTGCCTCGTCGAATATCAACAAAAGTGATCCGCGATACATCACCTGCATCAAGCTCTCGGGAGAATTAATGAAGATCAACGAAAAAACTGGTGAGGTCAAGGCCCGTCTTGTCCTCAAAAAAAATAAAGTCACCCGAAGATGGCGAGTCAAATACGAACGCACAGATCGTCTCGACAAAATTGACAGCCGTTTTGATACTCGTCGTTCGCCATTTAAATTAAAAAAACTGCATCCGCGCAATATTGGCGTTATTTATCTTTACGCAGTTGCGTGGATACTTTTTTCAATCTGGGTGCCAAGTACGTGGCTAACTTGGCTGACACACCGATCGGTAATCAATCAGCAGTCGATTCTGATTGTCGTCGCTCTTGGATTACTCGTGCCGCTATCGGCCGGAGTTTTTGATCTCTCAATTGCGGCAACCGTCTCGGCTTCAGCCGTTACTGTGTCATGGCTTTTGGTTGACCGACAATGGGGTGTCGTGCCGGCGATTTTGATGGCCTTGACACTTGGACTTCTGATTGGGTCGCTAAATGCATTTTTAATCGTGCGAGTTAAAATTGATTCATTCATTGCAACTCTCGGTGTGAGTTCGGTGCTCACTGCATACAGCGTCTGGCGGTCAGGCAACAGATCAATTCTCGGACTTCCAGATTCGTTCAAATCAATCACCGATGAGTTTGCATTCGGACTCACCAGAACTGTTGTAATTGCTGCTGTTCTTGCCGCTGGTCTCTGGTTTATGTTTGAGCACACCGCACTTGGTCGATATTTCTTTGCAACAGGCGGTGGTAGAGACGCGGCGCGCTTGGCGGGTGTGCACACCGATCGATTTATCTCTGGGGCGATGATTACCTCCGCAATTTTCAGTTCGATAGCCGGCGTGTTGCTTTCTTCTCAATTTGGTTCGATCCAGGCACAATCTGGAGCACCATATTTATTGCCCTCGTTCTCTGCTGCATTCTTAGGAGCAACACAATTCAAGCGACGATTTAATGTTTTTGGAACCGTACTAAGTGTGATCGCCCTGCAGAGCGGCGTCAAGGGACTACAACTGGCAGGAGTGGGCTCGATCTGGGTTGAGAGTTTGTTCTTTGGTTGTGCTCTTATTGTCTCAGTTGGCCTTTCGACATTTCAAAAAAGAGTTCACGGTGGTCAACGCCGCTGGTGGCGTCGTGAAGAAAGCGGACCAGAGTATTTACTTGGCAGATTATTGGGTTGGGGCCCTCGCAAATTAAACAACCCAGCAAAAAATGCGACGGGAGACGGTGACAAAAACGAATGGTGGCACGACCCATCCGACTCAGAAGCCCACCACCATAAGCCATGATCTTTAGACACTTATTTATCAAAGGGGAATACTCATGAGTCTTGTTGGCGCAAAAGTTCTCAGAAAAGAAGACCCTTCGCTTTTGACGGGTCGTGGCAAGTTTGTCGATGACTTTTCTCCACCAAATACGTGTTTTGGTCAGTTCGTAATGTCTGATCAGGCACACGCAAAGATAATTTCAATTGACGTCAGCGAAACACTAAAGATGCCCGGCGTACTTGGTGTTTGGACTGCTGCCGATTTTATTTCGTTTCCAAATTTGCCCGGTGGCATGACCGATTTCGAGCGACCTATCCTTGCCCACGACCGAGTGCGTTGGGCTGGCGAGCCAGTGGCAATTATCGTCGCAGAAAACCGATACCAAGCGGCCGATGCCGTGCCAACGGTGGTCATAAAATACAAAACTCTTGATGCAGTCACATCTGTCGCGCAGGCAACAGCACCTGGTGCACCATTACTGTTTGAAGAACATCGCTCAAACGTTTTGACAAAAGTGCCGATGCTTGATGACCTTGAAAAACACTTTGCAAAGTCGCACGATCGCGCAAGTCTGCGAATCGTCAATCAAAGGTGTGCGGTAGTACCAATTGAGACGGTCGGTTGTCTCGCCGACTGGACGCTTGACGGGTTGACGATTTGGGCAACAACACAAGCACCACACCATCTGCGAAACAAACTTGCATCGTGGCTTGATACACCACAAAACTTGTGCCGTGTTATCGCGCCAGATGTCGGCGGTGGGTTTGGCGCAAAAATAGTTTGGTATCCAGAGTTTTTTGCTGCACCACTTTTATCAAAATGGCTGCGGCGACCTGTGAAATTTATGCAAACCCGATCCGAAGCAATGGTTCAGATGACTCATGGCCGTGACCAGGTGCACGAAATTGAAGTTGGCTTCGAGAAGAACGGCAAAATCAACGCTCTGCGAATGGTTATTAGCCAGAACCTCGGCGCATACGGCGACCCGACTGGTCTTGGTCTTGCAACATTGACCGGGTGGATGGCTGCAGGCTGCTACAAAATTCCGCACGTTTCAACCGGCTTTCGAACGGTTGTAACAAATACAACTCCGGTTGCCGCTTATCGCGGGGCTGGTCGCCCCGAGGCAACTTTCTCAATTGAGCGAATCATTGATCTAGTTGCACTCAAGACAAATGTTGATCCAGTCAAAGTTCGGCAGATAAATTTCATTCAACCAAACGAATTTCCATACGAGACTCATAATGAAGCAGTTGTTTATGACTCGGGAGACTTCCCGCAGGCCCTTGATGAATGTTTACGATTGCTTGACTATGAAGCTGTAAAAGCAGAGCAGGCGAAAAATCTTGCCGATAAAAATGCCCCACTAATCGGCATCGGCTTTTCTTGTTGGCTTGAAATCGCAGGCTTCGGACCAAACGGTTCTCTCGAGGGTTTCGGACATCTTGCATCTTGGGAGTCTGCACAAATTCGAATCGCACCCGATGGCTCGGCGACGATTTTTATTGGATCATCACCACACGGTCAAGGGCATGAAACTTTTGTCGCGCAGATCGCTTCAGACGAATTAGGTATACCTTTTGAACGCATAACTGTGATTCATGGTGACACTGCAACTGTGATTCAAGGAGTCGGGACGATGGGAAGCCGTGGTGTTCCAACTGTTGGCTCGGCGGTCAAAGTTGCAAGTGAACGATTGATGGTTCGCGCAAAGAAAATCGCCGCGCATCTTCTTGAAGCAGCCGAACAAGATATCGAAGTCAAAGACAACGCCTTCAATGTTCGCGGTACGCCTGGTAAAAAAGTCAGTTGGTCTGATGTCGGCTTGACGAGTTTTCAACCATTACGGCTTCCCCCAGAGTTGCAAGCCGGAACTCTTGAAGAACGATTATTTCATGAAAGCCCAAACTTTTCTTATCCGTCTGGGGCATATGCGTGTGTTGTCGAAGTCAATCGCAAATCTGGCAAGGTCAAGATTCGCAAAATGGTCGTTGTTGATGACTGCGGCACCGTGATTAATCCGTTACTTGCCGAAGGGCAAGTGCACGGTGGTGTCGCCCAAGGTATCGCTCAAGCACTTTATGAACAAGTTTGCTATGACCCTTCAACTGGTCAGCCGATCACGGCAAACTTGATCGATTATTTGATTCCTTCTGCTCCAGATCTACCGAATTACATTGCTGGTCGAATCACAACGCTGTGCCCGAATAATCCACTTGGTGCAAAAGGTATCGGCGAATCTGGCGCAGTCGGAAGTCCGCCTGCTGTGGTCAATGCCGTGGTCAACGCGCTGGCATCGTTTGGTGTTGAACATATTGATATGCCGGTGACACCTGAAAAAGTTTGGCATGCAATGAACGGGAGAAAATAAAATGACAGTTGTCAGAATAAAAATCAACGGCGTAACACAACAGCACGATGTTGAAGACCGCACACTGCTAATTCACTACATTCGCGAAAATGCTCGCCTGACAGGGGCACACATTGGTTGCGATACATCTAATTGCGGTGCCTGCACGGTGCTGCTCAGTGGCAAAGCCGTAAAAAGTTGCACCGTGCTTGCAGTTCAAGTTCAAGACGAAGAAGTGACCACAGTCGAAGGTTTGTCGGGCGACTTCAACGGGTTGAGCCCAGTTCAAGAAGGATTTAGACAACAACATGGTCTGCAATGTGGATATTGCACGCCAGGCATGGTCCTAGCTTCAACGGCGCTGTTACGCGAAAACCCATCACCAAACGAAGATGAGATTCGACATGCACTTGAAGGCAACATCTGTCGTTGCACCGGCTACGAAATGATCGTTAATTCGGTTCGTTGGGCAGCAGAAAACGGCGGCGGTAAATGATCCCCGCACTGTTCACACATGTTCCAGTAACGACAGTGAAAGAAGCCAGCGATGCGCTCAAGCATTATGGAGATGATGCAAAACTTCTCGCTGGTGGTCACTCGCTCATACCTTTAATGAAACTCAGACTTGCTACGCCCGAGGTGCTCATAGATATCGCGCGCATTAGCGATCTGCGCGGTATCCGCGAAGACAAAGACAAATTAGTAGTTGGCGCGCTAACTACACACGAACAAATTGAAAACTCACCCTTGATAAATAAATATGCACCACTGATTGGTGCCGCAGCCAAACTTGTCGGTGATCCGCAGGTACGCAATCGCGGCACAATTGGCGGATCTGTCGCGCACGGCGACGCCGCATCTGATCTCTCGGTTGCATTATTCGCAGCCAACGCCTCTTTTATAGCAACTGGCCCCAACGGCGTTCGAGAGATTTCTGCTGTTGATTTTTTTCTGGGATTTTGGACAACTGCACTAAATCAAAACGATGTGCTTACTGAGATACACATACCATTTGCACAGGCACCAAATTGGAGTTACCAGAAATTTACATCTCGCTCGCAAGACTGGGCAGTAGTTTCGGTTGCGGTTAGCGGGTCGAGCATTATTCTTGGCGCGATGGGAGAAGTCCCCCTTCGTGCCGCTAAGTGTGAAGAAGCCATCGCCTCTGGCGCTGACCTTGAACAAGCAGCAAATTTTGCAGACGAAGGCACCTCACCTAGCTCAGATACTCGGGCGTCGGCTGACTATCGTCGGCACTTAGCAAAAGTTCTAGTTTTTGATGCACTGACTGAAGCCAAGCACCGCTCGGTGCATTAACAGCCATCTGCAAGTTGGCAGTATGTTGTCGCAACACAAGTAAGCGATCTCAAAATCGGGCTTTGCGCACACTTGCTGAATGCAGACTTAAATGGCGCCGATTATCAAGTATTAATCTCACTGGCGCCAAGTTGTCAGGAGCGATAATGCCAGACCGCAAGATGCACAAAAAAACTCACGCTTAAGCCTTAGCCTGACTGCGTGCTTCCGCATCACCTAATTCCGCGAGACAAATCAGCCGTCACCGGCGCAAAAATCGGCAAAACAGCATTGCGCCGAGTTTGGCGCTTTGCGCGCCCGTATCGCAGATCAATCTCTGGTTTCTTGATCACAATTCTTGTGACAGCGGTGATTGCACTTATTCCACCATTCATGTTTCGAATGATTGTTGATCACGCAATCCCAGATGGCAACAAACGCAGAATCATCACACTTACTGTTGTGCTCGTAGTTGTCGCACTCGGCGACGCAGTACTGCAAATCGTGCAGCGATGGTATTCGGCGCGCATTGGTGAGGGTTTGATTTACGACCTGCGTGTCGCGCTATTCGACAAAGTTCAAAATATGCCAATCGCTTTTTTTACACGAACCCAGACTGGCGCATTAATCAGCCGGCTAAATAATGATGTGATTGGTGCACAATCGGCCGTCACGGGCACGCTCGGCAGTGTCGTCTCAAACGTTGTGATTCTTGTGACAACGCTTGGTGCAATGTTGGCGCTTGAATGGCGACTCACATTGCTTTCACTAATTGTCTTGCCCGTGTTCATCGTGCCGGCAAAGCGCGTCGGCGTGCGCTTGCAAGAAATTTCTCGCGAGCAAATGGGATTAAACGCGGGAATGAATACACAAATGACAGAGCGATTCAACGTCTCTGGTGCGTTGTTGGTTAAATTATTTGGTCGGCACCGCGAAGAAGTCGGCGCATTTGGCTCACGTGCCGCTCGTGTGCGTGACATTGGCATCACAACCGCGATGTACGGTCGTGTGTTTTTTGTTGCGCTCGGCTTGGTTGGCGCGCTCGGTGCTGTCGCAATTTACGGTGTCGGCGCATTCATGGTCGTCTCGGGTGGCATCACAATCGGCACACTTGTGGCGATGGCGGCGTTCGTGCAACGCATCTATCAGCCGCTAACCGGCTTGACCAATGCGCGCCTTGAAATTTTGACTGCGCTCGTAAGTTTTGAACGAGTGTTTGAAGTGCTGGATGCACCAGTATCAATCACCGACCGAGTCGGCGCGGTTGACTTAACGAATGCACGCGGTGCGGTCGAATTTGAGCACGTTTCATTTAGATATCCTCCTGCTGCGAGCTTTTCAATCGCATCACTTGAACTTTCCGGTGTGATGCATGGCGCCGACCCGGACGCTGACGTGCTGAATGATGTTTCACTGAGTATCAAGGCGGGCGAGACAATCGCGCTGGTTGGCGCGAGTGGCACTGGCAAAACAACTTTGGCGATGTTGATCGCGCGTTTATATGACGTCACTAGTGGTGCGGTGCGAATTGATGGTCACGACGTTCGTGATCTGACCGGTGTTTCGTTGCGCTCAGCAGTCGGTGTCGTCTCACAAGACTCACACATGTTTCACGAATCGGTTAAATCAAATTTGTTGTACGCCCAGCCAAATGCATCACAACAGCAAATTGTTGATGCATGTAAGGCTGCGAAAATTCACGAAGTAATCTCAGCACTACCCGACGGCTATGACACGATCGTTGGCGAGCGCGGATATCGACTTTCCGGTGGCGAGAAACAACGCCTAGCCATTGCGCGATTGCTGCTCAAGAACCCGGCAGTAATGATCCTCGACGAAGCAACTAGCCACCTTGACAATGAGGGCGAGATACTTGTGCAGATGGCCCTCACAGAAGCGATGAAAAACCGCACCGCAATTGTTATTGCTCACCGACTTTCAACGGTCCGTGATGCCGATCGCATTGTTGTGCTCAGTAATGGCGGCATCGCCGAGCAGGGCACGCACGAACAGTTAATGG
>CAXNFV010000022.1:0-8372 GCA_964201675.1 Ilumatobacteraceae bacterium
GCAGTACTGCCAATGAGCACTAAGTTTTTGGGCTGGCTCGTCGCGACAATTGTCTTTTTTGTACCAACCTCTACACTGCCGATGGCGATTATCGAAGTTGCCGGCATCTTGTGCATGCGCGAACAAACTTCAACAAGTTGCTGGTTGTAAACCAACATTCGAGTCGGCTTTTTTACCAACGGGCTCTTAGAAGATGCATTATCCCACTTCACAGGTATCAACAAAGTCGGAATGCCCGCTCGGGTGCCAGCATCAATCGACGCGACTACGAAGCCAGCCTGTCGCTGCATGAGGATGACAATCACATCTGGTGATTGCTGCACCGCAACTTCAGACAATCCGCAATTCTTACAAATCTTTGAAACTGCTACTCGAGACCAAAACCAAAAAAATAATCTGGTGCCCCGAACAAATGACGGAAACTCGTTAATTATTCTTTGCCAAACCTGGCCACGATTTCGAAACAACACGGCGAGCCCTGAGAAGTTTTGCCACCGATTAGGAACTTGCAGACCAACAAAAAATTTATTTCGTAGGCGTGTTCGGTAACCAGAAGCAAGGTTTCTAAATCTAAAAGTCAGTGCTTCACCCAACTGCGAACCAGCTTTTTTAGATTTCGCATCATATTTATATGGCACGACCTTTTCAAAACTGCTTTTGAACTCACTCGGGAGTTTCGCCCAACGCTGGCCTTCAAATTCTGATTGTGGCAACGCCAAAATCACTTGAGCAGAATCTGAAAGCTCTCTAAAAAGCCCATGAATTACAAACTGATCAAGGTGCGAGAGGTTGCCCGTGACAACGAGAATTTTCTTTTTAGTTGCCACGTTTATAACTTAAGTCAAACAAGTCGGCAGTTACGCCACGCGTCGCTATTTAAGAGCGAGTTTTGAGCGCTTCAATAAGTTTTGGTAAGACTTTATGAACATCGCCAACAATACCCAGGTCGGCGATTCCAAAAATTGGTGCTTCTTTGTCTTTGTTGATCGCAATAATATTCTTTGAGCCTTTCATGCCAACCATGTGCTGCGTGGCACCAGAGATGCCGGCGGCGATATACACACTTGGCTTGACGACTTTGCCAGTCTGACCAACTTGATAGGAGTACGGTACCCAACCCGCATCAACGATGGCCCGTGACGCACCAGGAGCACCTTTAAGAAGTTTTGCAAGGTCTTCAATCAGCGAGTAGTTGCCGGCTTCACCCAGACCGCGTCCACCTGAAACCACAATTGCTGCTTCGTCAAGTTTTGGTCCAGTTGTTTGTTCGGTGTGTGTTGCAACCACACGTGCGCCACCTTGCGTACCCAAATCAGGAACAGTCACGGCAACTATTTCAGGAGTGCCACCTGAGGCAGGCTCTGCAACAAAACTTTTTGGTCGAAACGAAGCCAGGTGCGGGCCTTGTCCGCTGAAAGCAGTAGCAACCAAGATGTTGCCACCAAAAATCGGTGTTGTTGCAACAACACCATCGGCAGTGTCTGCGATGTCAATGTTGTTTGTCAACACTGTGCGATTGAGTTTCACCGACAACCGGGACATCGTGTCACGACCCTCGTAATTTTGTGGAAACATAATCACATCTGGTGTGTCGCCTGAATCAATAATCGATTTCATCGCCGCCGAAAGTGCGACGCCTGGCAACTTGCCGGCGAGATCTCCAGTTGCGTAAACCTTCGTGGCACCATGCTCACCGAGAGATGCTGCGAATTCGCTCGCATCGCCGCCAACAAAAGCAGTGACCTTGCTTGAAAGAGATCGAGCCTTGGTCAGCAACTCAAGAGTGCCAGTTGTTGCAACGCCACCAGAGCCTTGCGCGAATACCCAAATGTTGTTAATTGCCATAAGTTTTCAGCCTTCTGCCTTGGGATCTATTTCAGATCAACTTTAAATTTTCGAGGAACGCAACAATTTTTCCAAACGCTTCACCATCATCTTCAATGACTTCGCCGGCTTTGCGCGCCTCGGCTTGCGTTACGTTTACAATTTTTTGACCAGCAGCCGCCCAACCTGTTGGCGTGACGGCAAGATCACCAGCAGTTACAACATCAAGCGGCTTCTTTTTTGCATCCATAATTCCTTTGAAACTTGGATACCGCGGTTCAACTACGCCCGCAGTGACACTAATTACTGCGGGAAGTGTGCACTCGACTTCGTCGTAACCAGACTCGCTTTGCCGATCAACTTTCAAAACTGATCCTTCAATTTTTACTTTCTTGGCAAAAGTAACAGAAGGTAAACCGAGACATTCGGCAATTTGTTCTGGCACCGTGCCGGTGTAGCCATCTGATGATTCGGTTGCTGCTATGACAAGATCAGCGCCACCAAGTTTTGTAATCGCCGCCGCCAAAACTTTTGCAGTCGTCAATGCGTCAGAGCCAGCAAGCGCTGGATCGCTCACAAGCAAACCTTTTGCAGCGCCCATCGCAAGCGCAGTTCGCATGCCGGATGTTTCACCATTTGGTGCCATCGAAACAATGTTTACTTCTCCGGCGCCCGCAGTTGCGACAAGTTGCAGCGCCATTTCGACACCGTAAGCATCTGACTCATCAAGAATCAATTTGCCTTCACGCTTCAATGCATTTGTTGAGGCGTCAAGTGCGCCCGGGCTGGCTGGATCTGGGATTTGCTTTACGCATACGACGATATTCATGACTTATATTCTTACCGCTAATCTCACCAACAACCACGCCGAAATCTCATCGCAAATCGCTGGTACCGTAAATGATCTTGCAGATCTTGCTCATTGTGAACTCGTTCGCATCAAGTGTTACCCCGCGTAACACGGTTTCGGTGCATCAATACCTCTCACGCCATCACAGCGTGCAGGTCGTTGAAACCAATGAGCGCGGTCATGCCACGCGATTCGCCCAAGACGCGGCCGATCGCGGCGTCGAGTTGGTAGTCGCTTTTGGTGGTGACGGAACTCTCAACGAGGTTGCGACGGGTCTGGCAGGCAGCAACACGGCGTTGATGATGTTGCCTGGTGGGTCAACAAATGTGTTTGTGCGCAGCCTCGGAGCAGCCAACGATCCGGTCGCCGCTCTACAACAATTCAGCGCTGGTCTTGACCACGACAATATTCACCCGATAAGTCTTGGGCGCGCCAATGGTCGCTACTTCTGTTTTCACGCAGGCATCGGATACGACGCCGCGGTGGTTGAACTTGTTGAACGTCGGGCTTCTCTCAAGAGGATTGTTGGCCAGCCGTTGTTTGCGTTTTCGGCGATGCAGGCATGGTTCGCAACCTACGACCGAAAGTTTCCACACTTCAATGTTGAAATTGATGGCCGAAAAATACCAAACGGCTACTTCACAATTATTCTCAACTCAAACCCATACACATACATTGGCAAAAAATCGGTGAACTTGTCGGCTGCGGCATCACTAGACAAGAAACTTGTCGCCATTACGTTTAGAAAACTGACTACACCGCACATGGTGAACACGATGTTGCAAGCAATACGCACCGAAGGCATAAGCGCCTCGTCTGGAATTGATATTCAAACAGAAGTTGAAGATATAAAAGTTAGCTTCCCGGCACCGTTTCCATATCAACTAGACGGTGATTATCTCGGCGAACAAACTTCTTTGCACATCGAACACTGCCCCGACGCACTGCGCCTCGTAAAACCAATAATCGTCTAACGATTACCATTCAAGGGTCGTGCTAAAACTTCGTCAAACTTGGATTCTGTGGTTCACGCTTCTAGCTATACCCGGCTCTGGATTTTTGAGATTCGATGGCTTACCATTCAGTTCAAAAAGTGAATTTGCTGTTATTGCCGTCACTTGTTGTGTTTTATTTTCAAGCGAGATTCGAAACCGTTTTCGAAGCATGCTTTCGTCAAATCATGGCCAAACCAAACGGTGGATCAACACAATCCTCATTGCCGCAATTATTTTGAAATTCTTTACTTTCGTGTTAGCGCCCCATGGAGATGGTTTTGAATCGTGCTACCGAAGCATTTACTCCCCACCACGGCAAGAAGTCCTATGCGAGAAATCATTCGAGGCACCTTTTATCCAAGATGCCCGCATTACTGGGCTTGATCAAATCACACGAATGGAGCCAGTAATCAATTTCGGGTCTTCGCGAAAAGCCGGAAATCTTGGCGCGTCTGAAACAACTTGGCGGCTTCCGTTCGTCAACGAGTTTCCAAGATTTGACGCACAATGGCTAGATCGATTTCCCTTCACGGCAAAATTCGTTTCCTATATAAAAGTCAAGAATGACTCGTTTATCCCAGTTCAATTTGTCGGTGAAATATCTGTTTTGATTAACGACAACATCACTTCTGCCATCTCATATGAACAAGAGTCAATAATCCTCATTCCGGTCAAAAAAGGTACCCAAAAAATACAATTTGACTACAAATTTGCAGATCTTGAAATTTCGGAAATTCCCGACCGACAGCCTCCTATCCGTGGACCGTGGGCTCGACTTTTTGTCGGAAAACCAATACGCGAGAGCGGCCTGATCGCTAACTTGACTCTGAATATTCGCGGCTGGGCGATAAATCAAGACACTAGACAGGCACCGTCCACAATTGAGATTCGTAATCAGGCAGATGAAACAATTGCAGTCGTCACGCCATCACCACGACCAGACGTTGCGAAAGCATTCGGCAATAAGAATTACACAAATTCTGGCTTCGACTTCGTAGTTCCCGACATCGGCTTAAGTGAAAAGAATAAACACTTCGGACTTTTCGCAACATATCCCGACGGGCAAATCATCCCAATCGGAAAAATAAGTCAAACACAAAATAAATCAAATTTCTTTACAATTGCCGAGATTGCTCCTGCCAATCAACCAGGCAATTCGGTCTCAATTGACTTTGCGACGTTCTCGATTGACACAAACAATGCGCCGCCATTGATTCCTGCGATGACGAAGAACTCAAGACTGACAGTCATTGCTTTTAGTCTTCTCGATCTTCTGGTATTCCTAGGAATATTCTTGAATATAGTTTTTTTAATACTCGCGTTAAAGCGAAATTCGCGCGAGTTAATAAGACTTTTAGTTTTGAGTTTGCTCAGTAATCTGATTTTGACCTACTTACCTTTTTCATGGTGGGGTTACAACTCAACTGTCATCCCCATAGCGATCGGATTATTGATTGGCTATTCATTGTGGCTCAATAAATCTTTAAACCTAATTGGGACACTCCCAGGCATATTGGCGGTCGTCGTCGGACCGACCATCTACATGGCTCGTCGTTTTATGGGCCTTGCTGATGCCCCATGGTGGGGCTTCCAACTCTTTCGTGGGCGCGATAGTGACTGGTTTGTTGCTCAAGGATATGGACGAAGAATCTTTATTGATGCTTCTCTAAACGGTGGTGAAAATCTATTTTACTTTCAACCTGCAACGCGATACTTAGTGTTCATTCAGCACCTACTTTTTGGCGAAAACGATGTCCTGCTCGGCGTTTTGATGGGCGTCAGCGCACTCACCGCCGTGGTGTTCACTGCTCGCCAAGCTCTCAAGCACTTCTCTGGTTCGCGTGAGCAGCACTTAACCACATTGTTTATTGTTGCATGCTTTGTGATGTTCACAGAACAAATATTTTTTTCATTTGCCATTGCACCATCAAGTGAGTATCCCACATGGATATTAATTTTTGTCACCTTTGGTGTAATCCTTCGTGGAAGTATTTCACAACGAGCGGCAATTATTGCAACAATTATGGCTGCCCTGACCGCACAATTCAGACCCAACCAAGCCATTGGAGCACTTTTCTTATTTCTGCTCGTTCAATCCGAACTTGGTACGGGCAAGAACTTGAAACGAATATTAGATCGCTTTCAACTTCTCATTGTCTTCACCACAACTATGAGTCTTTGCCTGATTCATAATCTGTATTACGGAGGCGAGTTTGTCTTGTTCTCGGTCACTGGTGGGCCAAGCAGTGACTTCAGTTACTCAGCGCTGCTAAATATATTCAGCGATGAAAATGCCAGAGCAATATTTGTAAATAAACTGGTGGTGACTTTCAATTACGGTTGGCCACCCAGCCCTCGCTCGCTAGCTTTTTGGGCCCTTGACTTGATTTGGTTGCTCGCAGTTGTGCGAACCATCAAGCTACGAGATATTGGCATTAAAATTTGGGTCGTCTTGATTTTTCCATTTGCTTACTTTGTGCCGCAAATTCCGTATGACTTCTCGCGAGGTGGCTACCACCCAAGGCATGTTGTCGCGATCCAACTTGCATTCGGTTTGTCCGGACTTTATGTTCTCAGCCGGCAGGCACGCAAGAATTCTGAGTTAGCGACTTGCGGCGACGACTTGCAGCGCGAGGTCGGGCACATTGGTGCAAATGCCGTCAACTTGCCAGTCAATTAATTCTTTCATTCGCGACGGGTTGTCGCATGTCCAAGTGTTGACTTTTAACCCGTGTTTGTGGAACACAGCGACAACTTGCTCGGTAAGCGAGGTGACCCACGGGTGAATCGCATAATGGCCCTGGTCTGCCATTTGTTTGGCGACTATTTCAAGTTCTGCATTATCAATAGTCATCACTAGCCACGCTGTTTTAAGTTGTGGCATTATTTTTCGAACCTCATCAACGGTTTCGCGCCTAAATGACGAGATCAACCACTGTTCTACTGAGCCGCGGTGTCTCAAGAATTCGACTACGTCACGCGTGATTTGTTCGGTTGGATCGAAATCTGGCTCAGCAGAATCGTTTTTTATTTCAATATTTACCCACATTGAGCCACAAGCGTTTAATGCCTCACTTAGCGTCGGTACATATTCTGGCAAATCAGTTTTTTGGGTCGAAATAATTGTGCGACCATCACTCAACTTTGCGTCGTGGTGCACAACGAGTTCACCAGATGCGCAACGGCGCACATCTAATTCGACCGCATTCGCCCCCATATCGAGGGCTCGACGAAATGCCATCGTTGTATTTTCTTGCTCGACCTTAGAAGCACCGCGATGTGCCATAACTTGGGTCACGCCCGCAGGCTACAAGAAAAGGTTCGCCAGATACGCGAAATAAAAACAATTTAAAATTTTCTTTTTTCATTGCTAACTCGCTGATTGCTCTCTAGTCTGAGCACAGGTCAGAACGAGTTTGTAAGTTTCTTTATTTAATGGGGGATCAATAAATGTCTTTTCTCGCAACAAGTCTCGCCCTTGGGTCAGCAGATTATTCATGGAGGCGAGAAGCTTCGTGTAAAGACACCGACCCCGAACTGTTTTTTCCAGTTGGCACCACCGGTCAAGCACTGGTGCAAATTTCAGAAGCCAAAGTTGTTTGTGATGAATGTTTGGTTCGGCGAAAGTGTTTAGATTTTGCTCTTGAAACAAACCAAGATTGGGGAATTTGGGGTGGCATGTCAGAAGACGAGCGCCGAGACATTCGCCGCCAACGTGCGGCCGAACGACGCAACTCACGATTACTCGCCTAAACCGTTTAAGGCAAGGATCTCCACACAGTAATTACTTACTTAGTCGCCTGTGAACGGAATCATCAAATCAACAACAGTTCCAGCCCCGTTACTTGCAATTTTTAGTTCGCCGACCGAATCTTCAACCAAAGCGGGTCGCATCTGAATTGTTCCTGCGAGTTCGGTGGTAACGAGTGTTCGAACAATCGACAAACCAAGACCAGTAGCCGCTTTGATTTCAAAGTCACTGCGCAACCCACGACCATTGTCAGTCACACGAATAGTTAATGATTCGTCATCGTGACTTAGCCTCACAAGTACTGATCCCCCCGCGCTTCCCTCGGGAAACCCGTGGTCAACTGCGTTTTGTAAAAGTTCAAGAATCACAACCGACAATGGCGTCGCAATCGTGGCCGGCAACCGCCCACCGTCGCCTTGAACGCTGAACTTCACCGGTCGATCAGAAGATTGCAGTCCCTCTTCGACAAGTCGTAATAATGGCCGCACGATTTCGACGAACGAAATATCTTCACCAGCCTCGTGTGACAAAGTTTCGTGAACGAGTGCGATCGTCCTTATTCGCCGTACCGATTCGGCAATTGCAGAAATAGCCTCTTCGCTTTTCAGTCTGCGCGCTTGGAGACGCAACAACGAAGAAATTGTCTGTAAATTATTTTTCACACGATGGTGAATTTCTCGAATCGTCGCATCTTTGGTGAGCAACAGTCGATCGCGTCGTCGTAATTCTGAAACATCGCGCAATAACACCACTCCACCAGATATGACAACGCCACGACCGACTCGCTTGAGCAACGGTATGGTGCGTGTCAGCAATGTAACTTCGGCTGTCTGTTCAAATTCTTCGACAACCGGCTCGAGCCGCTCATAAGCATTTCGTGCTGCAGTTTGAGCCACACCAAGTTCAGCCAGACTTTGCCCAACCGCATTTGTATTGACTCCAACGCGGTGCA
>CAXNFV010000023.1:0-8202 GCA_964201675.1 Ilumatobacteraceae bacterium
GTTTAGAAACTGGTCGCACCCACCAAATTCGTGTGCACTTGGCGACTCTGGGTCACAGTGTTGTCGGAGATGTCGTCTACGGTGGCGCGCGGAGTGTGCTGTCTTCGCCACGACCGATGTTGCACGCGATGACTTTAAAGTTTGATCACCCGATCACTGGCATCGAAATGCAGTTTGACGCGCAAATACCGAGCGATTTTGCGGCGATTTTAAAGAAGTGTTCTTAATTATTATCTTTTAGCAACCGGCCAAGATGCTTCACCATTTGAGATTGAGGCGATATCTTCGAGGGTGTATTTCGCAAGATGTTCACGCATGTATTCGCTAGCAAGATTCCACACTGCCAAAAGCACACATTGCCCATCGTGGTCGCAAGAACCGCCCGTGTGCGGTTCGCCGAAATCTCCGACCGAGATCGGGCCATCCACCGCTGAAATAATTTCAGAGAGATATATTTCGCTCGCGGGTCGGGCAAGAATATAACCGCCCCCGACTCCACGTTTAGATTTAACTAGTCCGGCGCCTTTGAGCCCCAGCAAAATTTGTTCTAAGTAAGGTTGAGGCAGGGCCGTGCGAGTCGCGATATCGCGCACCGATGTGGGGCCGTCCTCGCTTTGATGCAGGCGCAACGAAAGAAGCGCCCGGCAGGCATAATCTCCCCGAGTCGAAATTCTCACGCCTGTATCGTACGCCAATTTGCTAACGGGGGTTTGCTGTATTGACCGACCCCTGAAGTATCGTCATTGAACACAATCATGACTGAAAATTTAACGCCTCAGATATCAACTAGACCGCGCCTGCCGGCGTACAAATCAGGTTGCATCACCGGCATTATTCCCGCGTTACTTGGGCCGTCGGGTACAAAAGAGATTCCAAGTTGGATGCCCGATTGTGTTCGTGGTGCGCGACAGGTTGTGCTGCTGGTGATTGACGGACTTGGCTGGCACCAGTTGCAAAAAAATATCGTGCATTGTCCGACACTTTCGTCAATGCAAGGTGCGTCAATAACAACTGTTGCGCCAACGACCACTGTGAGCGCTTTGACTTCGATAACCACTGGTTTGGCACCCGCCGAACACGGGCTTGTCGGCTACCGCATCGACATGGGTGGTCGAGTAATGCAGATGCTTAAGTGGGGCGACGAGAAGGGTGATCTACGCAACATGTATTCACCCGATTTAGTTCAACCCTGCCCGCCATTTATGGGGGCGAGCGTACCTGTGTTAAGCAAGGCCGAATTAGAAGGTTCGGCATTTACACAAGCTCATCTGCGCGGTGTACGACCAAAGGGTTGGCGTGCGGCGTCAAGTATCGCCGTTGAGATCGGAGAGTTATTGCGCTCGGGTGAAAAGTTTATTTATGCCTATTACGACGGCGTTGACAAAATCGCACATGAGCGTGGCTTCGGGGCATTTTATGAAGCAGAGTTGCGCAGTGCCGATGCGCTGGTCGCAAACATCAAAGAAATTCTCGTATCTGGCTCGGTGCTGTTGGTCACCGCCGATCATGGGCAAGTTATGGTCGGAACAAACACCTTGCCACCACACGCCGATGTTTTGGCGATGACTGCCTATCAATCTGGAGAAGGCCGGTTTCGCTGGTTGCACGCGCGAAATGGCACAGAAGTTGAGTTGCTCGCGCGCGCAACGCATCATCACGCTGATTGTGCCTGGGTTGTCAGCAAACAACAGATTATTGACGAACAATGGCTCGGCCCAAGACTTGGCCCTGCAACTCGAAAGCGACTCGGTGATGTTGCGCTTGTGCCTCGAGATGCGATTAGTTTCGATGACCCTGCTGACACCGGCCCATATTTATTGCAATGTCGACATGGTGCGTTAACAGATGACGAACTTGATGTACCGTTGCTTGCAATTACCGGAAACTGATAAGTTAGGCATCCCATTATGAACGATCCAGAGCGCGGTGAAATAGTCCAAGAAAATAACGTCGAAGAAGAAACCGTTACTGCACCGGCGAAAGTCATGCGAATTGGTTCGATGATCAAGCAACTACTCGACGAAGTGCGTTCGATGACCCTTGACAGCCCATCTCGAGAGCGACTAGCAGAAATTTACGAGAGATCAATCGTCGAGTTGACAACTGCGTTGTCGCCAGACTTACAAGAAGAACTAAGAACACTTGCCTTGCCGTTCAAAGATGGAGACCTTCCGTCTGATGGCGAATTGCGAATAGCCAAAGCACAACTCGTCGGTTGGCTCGAGGGTTTATTTCACGGCATTCAAGCAACGATGTTCGCCCAACAGCTTGCGATGCGTCAACAGTCAGAACAAAAGCAGATTCAATCAGGCCAAGCACCTAGTGTGCAACCAGGAGATCGTCCCGGAACATATTTGTAATGGGTGATTCGTTCACTCATCTTCATGTTCATACAGAATTCTCGATGCTCGACGGCGCATCACGGCTAGACGAACTTGTTGATTGTGCGGTCAATGACTCGCAAAAGGCTTTAGGAATCACAGATCACGGCAACATGTACGGCGTGATCGATTTTTACAAAGAGTGCACCAAGCGTGGGATAAAGCCAATCATTGGCACCGAGGCCTACATGGCCTATGAGACTCGCACAGAACGCCCAACTCGTCGCGGAAAAGTAGACGACAGCGGTGGCGACACTGAAGCGGGCAAAAAACTTTATTATCACTTGACTTTGCTCGCCGAGAACAACACCGGATATCAAAATTTAATTCAATTAGCGAGTTTGGCTTTTCTTGAGGGCTACTACTACCAACCGCGAATGGATTGGGAGTTGCTTACCAAATACCACGAAGGTTTGATCGCAACTTCTGGTTGTCTGGGTGGCCATGTGTTGCAAGCACTCAAGAATGGCAAAGACGAAGAAGCTTTAAAAACTGCCGCACGACTTCAAGATATTTTTGGCAAAGATAATTTTTTCATCGAGTTGCAAGATCATGGGATCCCGTTACAGATTGAAACTAATCCGAAATTGATAGAGATCAGCAAAAAAATTGGCGCGCCACTATTGGCGACAAACGACTGTCACTACACGCACCGTGAAGACAGCCATGCTCACGACGCATTGTTGTGCGTACAGACAGGTTGCACTATTGCTGATCCGAATCGATTGAAGTTCGAAGGCCAAGAGCACTATTTGAAATCTGCCAAAGAAATGCGCTGGCTTTTTCGTGAGCAGATAACCGCGTGTGACAACACATTGTGGATAGCCGAGCGCGCAAAAGTTCAAATTGATTTCGGTGTGCCAGTTCTGCCTGACTTTCCGATTCCTGAGGGGTTCGCAGATGATCATGCATATCTAGAGCATCTGACATGGCTGGGTGCCCAACAAAGATGGGGAGAGAAACTTCCTGCTGATGTGGTCGAGCGCGTTGCCTACGAACTGTTGACAATTAAAACGATGGCCTTCAGTTCGTACTTCTTGATTGTTTGGGATCTGGTCCGCTACGCGAGAGAGCAGTCAATTCGCGTCGGGCCCGGTCGTGGTTCGGCCGCAGGCTGCGCCGTGGCCTATTCGCTGCGAATCACCGATCTAGACCCAATTCGCTACGACCTGCTGTTCGAGCGGTTCTTGAATCCTGGGCGACGAAGCATGCCTGATATCGACATGGATTTTGACTCGCGATATCGCGATGAGATGATTCGTTATGCATCTGCAAAATACGGCCGTGACCATGTTGCGCAGATCATTACCTTTGGCACGATTAAGGCGCGCAACTCGGTGCGCGACGCGGCACGAGTGCTCGGTTTACCGTATGGCTTAGGCGACAAGATCGCCAAGTTGATGCCACCTGTTGTGATGGGTCGCGATACGCCACTCAAATATTGTTTCGAAGAAAACGACAAACATTTATCGGGATACAAAGCAGCCAGCGAACTTCGAGCGTTGTACGACCTTGACCCAGATGTAAAACGAGTAATAGATGTCGCCCGCGGTCTTGAAGGGTTAAAACGAAATGTTGGTATTCATGCCGCTGCGGTTGTGATAACCAAAGAAAAACTCACTCAGTATTTGCCGATTCAACGAAAAGTCGAGTCGGGTCAAGATGCCGAACTTGCACCAATCGTGACGCAGTATGAAATGCACGCAGTTGAAGAACTTGGTCTTTTGAAAATGGACATTCTCGGTCTAAGAAACTTAGATGTGATTACTGATACAAATAAAATGATCCAAGAATTACGTGACCCCGATTTCGATATCGACAAGGTCTCGTTTGACGATCAGAAGACTTTCGAGTTGTTGCGTCGCGGCGACACAATTGGGGTTTTTCAGCTTGAATCAACAAATATTCGGGCTTTAGTTCGCAGTATGGTGCCGAGCACGTTAGATGACTTGGCGGCGATCGTTGCGTTGTATCGGCCCGGCCCGATGGCGGCAAATATGCACAACGATTTTGCCGATTTCAAAAATGGTCGCAAGCAGCCGGAGTTGTTCCACCCCGACGCCCAAGAATTGCTTGGTGACACATATGGTTTGATGATTTACCAAGAGAGCATGATGCGTGTTGCACAAAAATTCGCGGGTTACAGCCTCGAGAAGGCAGACGACTTACGCAAGGCATGCGGCAAAAAAAACCGCGACGATATGGCCAAAGAGCGCGTGAGTTTTGAGAGCGGTTGTGTTGACATGGGGTATGGTCCCGTTTTGGGCGAAAAACTTTTCGATTCGATCGAGCATTTTGCTGACTACGCATTTGGTAAGAGTCACGCTTACGGCTACGGCTTTCTTGCATATCAAACCGCGTATCTCAAGGCTCATTATCCAGTCGAATACATCGCATGTTTACTTACAAGTGTCAAAGCAAACTATGAACGTGCTGCAGTTTTTCTCGCAGATGCACGAGCCAACGACATTGTTGTGCGAACACCAGATATCAACACATCAGGGGTTGACTTTGTGCCAGTCATCAACGGTGAGCAGAAAGTTATCAGTTTCGGGTTGTCGGCAATTCGCAATGTTGGTGAGGCCGTGGTAACTAACTTGGTTGAATATCGACGCAATAATCAACCTTTTACTTCTTTCTATGATTTTGTCGACCGTGCCCCGGTGGCGACCCTAAATAAACGAACCGTTGAATCGCTGATCAAGGCCGGTGCGTTTGATTCACTTGGGCACCCGCGCAAGGGTTTGCTAGCAGTATTTGAGCCAATAATTGAAAACTCTTTGTTGCGCCGACGCGAGCGTGATCAAGGGGTGATGAGTCTGTTTGGCGAAGACGACGGTTCAGGATCCGGTTTTTCTGAGCGAATAGAAATTCCACAGATTAATTACGAGAAATCCGAGCAACTCAAAATTGAACGCGAAATGCTCGGTTTGTATGTTTCAGATCACCCGTTGCGCGGAATCGAGGGTCAACTGCGCCGAAAGGTTGAGTGTTCATTGATTGACCTCGAAGAAAAGCCGGATGGTGCATTTTTGAAATTAGGTGGAGTAATCACCTCCGTTGACCGAAAGTTCACGCGTAAGGGCACGCAAATGGCAATCCTAAAGATCGAAGATTTGCAAGGTGCAATTGAAGTAACCGTGTTTCCGAAAACTTTTGAAAAATTTGGGCATTTGCTTGAAGAAGACAAGATCGTGATAGTTCGCGGCAGACTAGATCGCCGCGATGAATCTTTGATCGCTTTCAACGCACAAGAGATTCAAGTTGTCGAGCCGATGCGGGCGAGTGACTTGAGCGTGCACATTGATTTGCCGGGGGTCTCGCTATCGCCGAGTGATCTCGACGAGTTGCGCGATTTATTGCGTGAGCACACTGGCCCTACGCCGGTTCAATTGCATATGGGTGAAAAGGCTTTGCGTCTGCCTGACGAATTCAATGTAGATATTGATCGTGTAATGGGACGTCTTCGGGCGTCTTACGGTGACAGTGTTTATATCGGTTGATTAATTCAGCTTTAGTTAATTAGCCCACGCCATCGGAATTGAGGTTTTTTGCTGGCAGAATAGAGGTGTTATGTCGCTTGTTGTCAAGACTAAAGATGCTTCACAATTAATGGATACTGATCTTGATGAACTCGCCTCAATGGGTGGCTCATTTGGAATCGGTGCAATTTCAAAAGCCAAAGAAGACTGGGTTTTGTTTGCCAGTGCGCGACTTGATAACAAGTTGCATGGTTTCATGTTTTCGACACTTGAGCGCATCGGCGGAACGCCGTGCGTATTGTTGGGCATGCTTAGCGTCAAGCCGACATCAAAACGAGATCAAATTCTTAAAGGTTTAATGAGCGAGGCATACCACCGTGCTCTAATGGCGTTTCCGGATGAAGACGTTGTAGTCGGTTCACGGTTTGTCGACACCGATGCGCTTGAGGCTTTCAAATCACTCACTGAGATAATCCCACGGCCTGATCACAAAGCAGTCGGTGAAGAGCGTGCTTGGGGTCGTCGTCTAGCGCGTCGCTTTGGTTGCGAATCAACTTACGACGAACAATCGTTCGTTGTTAAGAGCAATGGTCAAAGTGGTTTCATGGATTTTCAATCGCTTAAACCAGGCAAAGCCCCTGCCGATATCAAAGCATTGTTCAAGACGGTTTCGGCAAAGAAGGCTGGCGTGCTGGTCGTGCATGGCTGGACAATGACCGAAAATCTTTTGAAACTCGGCAAACACTAAGAGTTTTGCCGTGCAGTTTGCGGACTGTGTTCGTTCGCGCAAGATGGTGCGGTCTTTTAGCAATGAACGAGTTGCACCAGAATTAGTTGACCATATAGTAGACCTCGCATCGCGGGCGCCATCGGCAGGCAAAACTCAAGGTTGGCATTTTTTGGTGCTACAAGATGACGAGACTTCCAAATTTTGGGATACAACATTGCCGACGCAAAAGCGCTCTTCGTTTAAATGGAAGCATTTGCTTGACGCGCCGATCATCGGATTGGTTTTTGCTGATTCGGCGGCCTATGTCGCGCGTTATAGCGAGCCCGATAAATCTTCGACAGGCTTGGGCGCAGGTGAGTCAAGCTGGCCAACCCCATATTGGACAGTAGACGCATCGTTCGCGACGATGACGCTGCTGTTGGCTGCCCATGACGCTGGGCTTGGTGCACTGTTTTTTGCGGTGTTCTCTGGTGAGGCAGAATTGCGAAATCTATTGAGCGTGCCACCAGATTTACAACTGATCGGCGCAGTGGCAATTGGTTGGCCCCGCACCAAAGATTCGAGCGTTGACGCTTCAAGTGAAAAAGGCTTAAGCGCGAGTCGTAAGCGACGCGCGCCATCACAGATCACACATTTTGGAAAGTGGTAAAACTAATTAAACGCGGTGCGTAGCGCCGACTTGAGCTCATCAATGGTTGATGCTGGAGCAGCACAGGTGTAGTTCTGACAGACAAACGCAAAACCCGCGGGTCGGTCGCTCCATATTGGTGAATCGTATTTTTCGCCCCAGGCGACTACCGCTGTGGGCAGCCAATTTGTTTGTATTTCTTTCAACAGATCTGTTCGAGATCCTGTAATTGCTATTTCAGTAACACCCACATTTTGCAGATGCACCGCGTTAATCAAATTGGCAAACGCGCTCGGAGCACTTGCCGCAATTTTCGAAAATAGACGCAAGATATTCAATGCGATTTCGCTGTAATGAGATTTGCCCGTTAGGGCAGCAAGTCTGATCAGCGAAAAGGCAGCAGTTGAATTGGCAGAGGGTGTGGCGTTGTCAAGTAAATCTTTTTGACGAACAATCAGCTGTTCGGCGTCGTTGGCGATCGTGAATAGACCAAAATTTGTCGAATCCCAGTGAAATTCAATGAGTTGGTCGGCCACATCGCATGCGTGAGTTATCCAATTTGATTTGCCCGTTGCCTCGCCAAGACGCGTGAAGGCGTCAATCAAATTCGCCAAGTCACTGGCTAGAGCGCGGTGTCTTGCTTGTGGCGCTCCAGATTCTTGCCAACTGCGAAGCCATCGACCATTCTTGTCGCGCAATTCTCGCAACATAAACTCTCCGTTGCGTTGGGCAGCGTCAAGCCAATCTTGGCGATCAAACAGCGTCGCTGCTTCAACAATTGAAGCGGTCATCATTGCGTTCCATTCGGTCAAAATTTTGTCGTCAAGCAGCGGCCAAGTTCGCAATGAGCGAGCCTTTAACAACAGAGTTCTGATTTCATCAACTTCGGGCGTACGGTTAAACTCGCCACGATGATTTAATCGCGCAGGAATATTTGATCCTTCGAAGTTGCCTGAGTCAGTTATTTCGTACCATTCAAGT
>CAXNFV010000024.1:0-8166 GCA_964201675.1 Ilumatobacteraceae bacterium
TGCTACCTTCGTAACTGTTGTGAACTTTCCACCACCGCGAGTTCCGCCGCCACTACCGCGTGCCAGTCAGTCGGCTCCGAAAAGCACCGAGCCGGTGCGCGAACCGAATTCTTCGAAGCGTGCAAATAGCACGAGACCAGCATTTAGAAAACCTTCGAACCAAAAAACACGAAACAACGCTCGTAACAATCAAACTAGTTTCACTAATGCAATCGTCTCAATCAATGTTGGCTGGTATTTATGGATGTCGATTTCAAATTTTGGTTCGACGTCGAATAATTTCGTCATTTCAAGATATTTTCTCGAGCAAGGCGAGTGGTATCGATTAATTAGTTGCGGGTTTGTACACTTTGGGTTATTTCATGTTGCAATGAACATGATCCTCGCCTATCAACTCGGTCAAATGTTTGAGCCAAGAATCGGCTCACTGCGTTTTGGATTGCTTTATTTCGCGTCACTTTTAGGTGGATCAGTCGGGGCACTTGTGTTGAGCCCCGATGCGGTCACGGGCGGAGCATCGGGTGCCGTGTTCGGGTTAATGGCGGCGGCGATAGTCGGCATGCGACACGAAGGTCTCAACCCGATGCAAAGTGGACTCGGCTTGACTTTTGTAATCAATTTGGTGATCACCCTTACGATCCCGGGGATTTCGATCGGTGGTCATTTCGGTGGTGCTGCAATCGGCGCCATCTGTGGTGCCGTTGTGCTCGCGCCGGCTAGTTGGCGCTTGCCAAAGTGGCTGGGCATTGTGTTGCCGTGTTTACTGAGTTCGGCGTTGATTTATTTTGCCGTTAATTTCGTTAACGCGTAACACCCTGTCGCTACTGTTTGGCAATGCTTGAAACTATTACACCACCGATCGATGTACCCCGCGCCCATTTAGATCCGATCACGACCCTGCCA
This sequence comes from Ilumatobacteraceae bacterium, assembly GCA_964201675.1. Classification (GTDB taxonomy): domain Bacteria; phylum Actinomycetota; class Acidimicrobiia; order Acidimicrobiales; family Ilumatobacteraceae; genus BACL27. Next base: position 904 of record CAXNFV010000024.1, read on the forward strand.
GAAAAATTGGCGGTGTTTTCATTGGCGTTGATGCGACCACTTCGTCACGAAATCATTGTTTTATGTTGCGATAAATCTCGGCGCGGCGTCGGCATTTTTGCTTTTGACACAAAACTAAAACTCGCAGAAATTATCGACCGCATAATCGGTGCGGCAATCAACATCGAATCTGTAGCGACAATTTCTTTGTGCGCTTCTCGTGCTGGCGCCGGTCAATTAGCCAGTGATAAATCACAGTTTTTATTTGCCAAAAATCGCTGCCAGAACGCAGGCATCACACTTACTGACTGGTTGTTGGTCGCCCACGGCGACGTACACATAACTAACTAATCGCAGCCGATTAGTGACAACCGCAACCAGAACCGCAGCCACCCATTTTTGGCGCTGGCATCGACGGAGCAGAACTTACGCCTGATCCTCCACCTACTGAGGCAAACACAGAGAGTAACCGCACAGAATTTTCGTGGCCTTGCGAACATTTCGCTGGGTCGTTGGCTTGCGACATTGAACGCCGTTCTTCAAAAGTTTGATCACATGTTCGGCAACGAAACTCATAAACGGGCATGGTCACATTCTAGATGCAACGAAACATGGTTTAATGAATCGTGCTCTCAACTGCAATCTCAGCCGTGATATCAGATGTGTTATTTGATGTGAGTTCAAATATTGAAGCCGCACCAAGCACGGTCATTGAACGCCAAACAGAACATGTCCTACAAACCGGTAAGCCATTGGTTGCGCATATTGTAAAAACAGAACGCGACGAGTCTGCCGCGGCCAAAGTTTTAGAAGCCCGAATCAACGGCACGCCTCTTGAAGCATTGTGTGGCCATGTTTGGGTACCGTCACGTGACCCGAAACAATTGCCGATGTGCCAAGCATGTAAAGAGATCTACGAGATGTACCGAGGCTTCAACGACGGACTCAACGAACAGCCAGAAGAATAAAATTTTCTCAATGCCCGACGTCAACTCGTTCATTTCGTTTGCAATCGCCTCGTTTGCTCTACTTGTTATTCCGGGTCCCGCTGTTCTATACATAATCAATCGCAGTGTTTCTGATGGGCGAACGATTGGATATTCAGGGGTTGCTGGTATTGAACTCGGAACATTCATGCATGTGTTGGCCGCCACCGCAGGATTGTCGGCAATTCTTGCTGCATCACCCAGTGCATTCAACGCCGTCAAATATTCTGGCGCGGCGTATCTTGTGTTCATTGGTTTTCGCACACTGACACGCAAGCCTGCGACTATTGATTCTTCGACAAAATCAATGACCAAAATGCAAGCATTTCGCCAGGGTTTTGTGATCAACACTCTTAATCCGAAAATTGCACTTTTCTTTCTGTCTTTTTTACCTCAGTTCATTGATCAAAACAAAGGTTCAAACGCTGTTCAAGCCTTAATGCTCGGCACATTGTTTGTAATCTGTGGTTTTATTACCGACGGCTTATATGCACTTACTGCAAGTTCACTGCGCGAAATTCTCGTCAAGGGCAAAACGTTGCCATTTGTGCAGCGTTATATCGCAGGAGTTGTGTTCATTGGGCTCGGCTTGGTGGCTTCGTTAGCGAAAGTTTCTTGAACCAACGCCCTGAACATTGATCTTCAGTTCGCTTAAATGCTCGGCGATGATATTGACGACTCCTTGAACCGACTCGATTCGCCCTCTAACCACTAAGGCTGACGCATTCAAAGCAACATTGCGAAAACGCTTCCAGCAGCCTTGCGAGACAATGACATTTATCAATCCTGTTTCGTCTTCGAGACTTATAAAAGTCACACCACGTGCTGTTGACGGTCGTTGACGGTGTGTCACAACACCACCTACAAATATTCGTGAGCCACTCTCGATGTTAGGCAGTTCAATTGCGGTGAGAACACCAAGTTTCGTCAACTGACCACGCACGAACTGAGTCGGGTGACCATCTGGTGAAACACCAGTTGACCATAAATCACAAATAGATTCTTCAATCGGTTGCATACCCGGCAATTGCGGCGACTCACCGCCAGTCGTAACACCAGCAAGTCTGTCGGGTCGACTCTGAATCACTGCACCTGCCGACCACAAAGCATCTCGACGTGATGCACCGAAACATTGTGTGTAGACGCCTGCTGTTGCCAATGTTTCAATCTGTGAAAGATTTAGTTGTGGTACACGGCGAACTAGATCTTCCATGCTTACAAACGGCCTCGCTGCTTCTATTGCTTTTGCCAGTTCGCTACCGACACCACGAACGCTAGAAATGCCAAGACGCAACGCAAACCCACCAGTTGACTCGTGACATGGTTCTAAAGTTGCACCAGCTTTTGATGCATTCAAATCTGGACTATGTACGACTACCCCGTGCCGACGAGCATCGCGCACAAGCGAGTGTGGCGACCAAAAACCCATCGGCTGTGCGTTTAACAGTGCCGCATAAAACGACGCTGGCTCGTGAAATTTAATCCATGACGAGGCATAGACAAGATATGCGAAAGAAACAGAGTGGCTTTCAGGAAACCCATAATTCGAAAACGCCTGCATCTTTTCAAAAATCTCATCGGCCACCGGGCCGACGACTCCGCGTTGCGACATGCCATCATAAAGTCGCTGACGAAGCCGTTCCATTCTTAGATGCGAACGCTTTGAGCCCATCGCCTGGCGCAATTCGTCGGCTTGGCTTGCGGTAAACCCTGCAACATCAATCGCCATTTGCATTAACTGTTCTTGAAACAGCGGCACACCCAGAGTTTTGCCCAAACTATTTTCTAATAATGGATGTAGATACGTAACTGGTTCTTCACCGTTGCGCCGACGAATATATGGGTGAACCGAGCCGCCCTGAATCGGTCCGGGGCGAATTAAAGCAACTTCAACGACCAGGTCATAAAACCTTCGTGGCTTCAGGCGTGGCAACGTTGCCATTTGAGCACGTGATTCAATTTGAAAAACACCGACCGTGTCGGCGCGACACAACATTGAATAAACATCATCATCTTGCGGAATTGTCGCTAGATCAATTTTTTTACCACGAAATTCGGCGATTAAATCAACTGCGTTGTGCAAAGCCGAAAGCATGCCCAAACCAAGTAGATCAAACTTAACCAAACCGATCGCCGCGCAGTCTTCTTTATCCCACTGCAACACGCTGCGATCTTTCATTCGCGCCCACTCAACTGGGCAAACTTCACTAATTGGACGATCGCAAATCACCATGCCACCAGAGTGCACTCCCAAATGTCGTGGGGCGTCTAAAACTTGTCGAGCCAGTTCTATGACTTGGGCAGGAATCTCATGACCAGTATTAACTTCTCCGGTTTTAGAGTCACTTGCCAATGAACCAAACACACCAACTTGCTTGCTCCATGCATCTTGTTGACCAGGCGCAAAACCCAATGCCCTAGCCATGTCGCGAATTGCCGAACGCGAGCGATATGTGATCACATTGGCGACTTGCGCCGCATGATGCCGATCGTAACGATTGAAAACATATTGAATAACTTCCTCGCGCCGACCGCTTTCGATATCAATGTCAATATCTGGTGGACCATCGCGCTCAGTTGATAAAAATCTTTCAAACAACAAACCCAATGAAACAGCATCGGCTTTGGTTATGCCGAGCGCGAAACACACGGCACTATTGGCCGCACTGCCTCGACCTTGGCAAAAAATATTTGAGCGCTCGCAAAACTGCACGATGTCCCAAACAACTAAAAAATATCCGGCAAAATTGAGTTTTTCAATTATTGTCAGTTCGTGGTCAATCGTTCGCCAGGCTTTAGATCTAAGCGAGAGATCTTCAAGTTGCGTCGTTGGTCTTGCGCCATATCTGTGAGTTGCACCTTGCTCTGTCAATAATCGCAAATACGAAACTTCGTTCAACCCTTCAGGGCACTCAAACGGTGGCAGTTTTGGTGCGACAAGTGATAAATCAAACGCAGATGATTTTGCGATTTCTGCCGTGAGTTCAACAACACCTGGATATCTGGCAAACCGACGAAGTTGTTCGGCACCGCTACGAATGTATGCACTTGGCGCCGGCGGTAATTGCAAATCAATTTCGTCAAGACTTGCGCGCTGTCGAACTGCTGCCAGCGCAACTGCTAATCGATACTCGCGCAACGATGCATAACTAACGTCGTTAGTTGCAATGCACTGAACATTGCAACGCATTGCAATGCGCACGAGTGCATCATTGCGAACCGAATCAAGTGGGTCACCGTGATCCCATAATTCGACCAACACACGGTCGCGACCAAACTCACTGATCAATTGTTGCAACCTTCGAGCAGCATTTTCTGGGCCGTGTTGTTCGAGCGCCTTGGTGATTATTCCGGTGCTAGCGCCAGTCAAAACCCAGCAGCTGTCGGCAACAACATCTGCAATATTGGCGGTATTAAAAACTGGTGCAGATTTTGCTCCGGCCAATTGACCGAGCGTGACTGCGTGCGATAAGCGTGCGTAGCCGCAAGGCCCATCGGCGATAACTACGATCTCTGCGTGAGATGAATTTTGTTTTTCTGTGCACTGCAACTCGGCACCAAATAAAGTTGGCAGGCCTAACGCACGCGCCGCTTGAGAAAACCGCACTACCCCATAAAGACCATTACGGTCGGTTAGCGCTAGTGCGCTTAGTTGCATTTTGATCGCCGACTCAACGAGTTGTTCGGGGTGCGAAGCCCCATATAAGAACGAAAAATTTGAACGACAATGCAATTCGGCGTAGCCAGACACTCAAATTAGGTTAGCGAACATATGTTCGCTAACCGCTAGATTTCGCTTATTATTAGAGGCCGAAAGGCTTATTGCTCGGCGTTACTCGCTAGCCGTTCTGGCTCGTAGTTCTCGCTGGTAACTACTGCCCGACAATTTGGCGAGCAGCGAGAATCGCACCCTTCGCCCCATCTTCGGCTGTGTCTAAAACTTGATCCCAAGCAAACCATTTGACTTCTTTGCTTTCGCCTTCGGCTGGAGCAAAAGTTTCATTGTCGGCAACCAACAAATATCTGACATCCAAATGTGTGTGACCGCGAGGCCCAGGGTGAACGTCTAAATGAATAAATCTGGGCAAGTTATTTATTTCGTTCGTGAAGTGCCGCAACTGCAAGCCAGTTTCTTCTCGTGCTTCGCGCAATGCTGCTTGATCGACTGATTCACCAGCGTCGATGTGTCCACCTGGTTGTAGCCACATATTGAGGCGTTTATGCAAATGCAACACCACGCCGGGAGCGCCAACAACAATTGCCGAAGCGGTGACATGTGTTGTGTCACTGTGCTCATCAAATGGCGCACGCAACAATGGTGCAAGTTCGCAAAAAACTTTGATTGACTCTCGTTCGCGTTCGTCAATTGGCTTGTGAGTTGCCAAATCTGCACAAAACTTTTTTACAAATTCAACGCCCGCATCAAAAATCATCAACTGCACAATATCGCTTTACTTAACTAGTTATATATCGCTGAAACTGTCCACTCGCCATGTTCAAGAATCGCCAACATCGCCAAAATCTGCGACACGTCATCTGCCGTGATTTTTTCGCAGACTAGTTGCAGGCGAACCAATCGCCTACTACGAGCCAGATCCCACCAGCGCTCTTCGACTGGCCAAGGCCCTGCCCACGAATTTACTTTGTAATGTGTCGAGCCGATAATTACGACAACTGGTGAAGCACTCAATTCATGGCGAGCGTTGACGCTCAGCAGCTTTCCGAATTGGTCATTTATCTGTACTTGAATTGGCTCGGCGTAAACAACACTTGGTGATGGGTTTGGTAGTGCACCCCGCCATTTCTGTGTTGCCACCTGATCACTGTTGCTAGCGCTATCAATAGTTTGAGTATGTGTCGCCGAAACAAGTTCGTAACTATCTAGCAGGTCGCGGCCACCTTGCCATTTGGCAACTTGCACCGCAGATGAACCCAATAATTCGCTCAGTCGACCAATTGCTTGTGTTGCTGTTTCGTCGGTTTGTGTGCTGCCACCCCACAACCTGAGTTGCCGTGCCGTGTCAGTTCGGACTTCGTCGGCGATTAACTGCACACGAACTAGACCGTAACTTTCTAGAGCGCAATTTTCTAGAGCATGATTTTCATGACTGCCAGAAAAATCACCCGTGAGATTTTCAGAGAGCCAAGCTTCGAGTTGCCACTTTGCATTTTCGATAATTGCACTCGTTGTTAAACCTTGCGGGCGATACCACAATCGTTCAGAACGCTTGCCTGACTCTGACTCAAATGCGATGACGATTCGCACACAAACACTGCCGTGAACCGAGTAATACTCAGTAAACGCAACTGCCATTCTTTGCACACTGTTAATTATGATTTGTTGATCGCTAACTGGTTCATCAAATTTTTCGATGCACAGATGCTCTGGCGGATGCGGAACCACAGCAAGCGGATACTGCTCATCGCCCCGAGCAAGCCGGTGCAGTTCGACACCCAACTCGCCGAATCTACCCGCCAAAACAGACTCGCTTAGAGCACAAACATCATGCAGTGTGTTTAACCCGAGTCGCTCAAGCAACGAAATTGTTTCGCGATTAATGTTTGCAAATTCACTGAGTACTCGCACCGACTGCGGAGCGAGCCACTCGCTAGTTTTGTCTGGCTCGACAACATACGGCACAAATAAATTTGTGCTGCTGATCGCCACGGCGCTGGCATGAGCGGCAATCTGGGCGGCCAAACGACTATCGCCAACACCAACACCAATAAGCGAAGTCGCCAAACGACCATCAGCAACTGAAGTTTTTAGCGCTTCAACGATTTTTAAAGCCATCGGCCCGTCGCCACCCATATATCTAGACGGTCCGCGCGCAGCAAAAACTATCAACCCAGGTTCGCTGACTTCGATTAGCGGCACAAGTTCGTTGACGATTCGCACAACTTTGTCAAAAGCAGTGCGATCACGACTCGGCTGATGCGCAACAATTTCTATATTGGGGCACAAAGCTTGGGCATGACGACGACGCATACCCACTTGCACGCCGTAACGCATCGCCGCAGGCGTGCGCGATATAACTCGTTGTGCATGAACGACTGCGCACGGCGTAGTTGCGTTTTTAGCGGCAACAACTGCCGACCAATCAAAGCATCGCAAAACTGCTAATCGCCTAGGCACGGGCATGTTGCTATTAAATAAGCAGAGTTAAATCAGCACGAGCGTGTGACTAGATAATTGCGTTCTCGTGCAACTCGTCGCCCGCTAACCCGTATTCGCACATCACGATGCTGCAAGTATCCAGCACCCCTGTCGACGCCGCTCCAACTTTTTGTTCGTGTA
>CAXNFV010000025.1:0-7994 GCA_964201675.1 Ilumatobacteraceae bacterium
ACAGTCGGTGTCGGACAAGTTGAAGTTGAGATCGCGCGCAACGCCGACACGATTGTCGTGGTCGTTAACCCAGGTTGGGGCGATTCGGTGCAAGCCAACAAGGCCGGCTTGCTTGAGATCGCAGATATTTTTGTGATCAACAAGGCAGACCGACCTGGCGTTGATCAAACTCGTCGCGATCTAGAACAGATGCTAGAACTTTCTGATTTTTCAAAAGATGCGTGGCAGCCAACAATCGTTACAACCGTTGGCACAACTGGTTAAGGTGCAGAAGGATTGTGGTGCGCAATTGAAGAACATCGTCAGCACGCAACAACAGACGGTTCGCTGGCCAAGCGTCGCGATCAACGACTACGAAATGAATTGCGGGCGATTATTGTTCGGCGTCTCGAGCACCGTGCGCGAGAGATTTGCACTGGTGATCGCTGGGAAGAAATTCAAAATGAAATGCTGTCGCGTTCGCGTGACCCGTGGACTAGCGCCGACGAAATGTTGCGCGGAATTCTTTAGTGAATTTTTTGGCGTGAGGAGATTTTTCGCACCATTAGCCGAGCCTGCGGTTAGACGAGTAGTTGTCGCAAGTTTGACATTGGGTGGCGCAGTTGGTGTTTTTGCATTGTCATTTGGTGTCGCCTCAGTTAGTGCAGGTGCAAGCGTTTGGCAGACTTGTGCATTGTCGCTTTTCGTATTCACTGGTGCGTCACAGTTTTCTGCGATGAGTGTTGTTGGTGCGGGTGGCTCGGTGGTGGCTGCTTTTGGTGGCGCGGCATTGTTGGCCGCGCGCAACTTCGTTTATGGTCTTGCACTTTCGTCCTCGGCGAAATCAATGGCAGGTAGTCTGCCGCGTCGTATATTCGCGGCACATTTCGTGATCGACGAAACGACGGCATTGGCACTTGCTCAAGAGTCACCGCGACTTAGAAAAATTGCTTTCTGGACGACTGGCATCGGTCTGTTTAGTTTTTGGAATCTGGGCACGCTGATCGGGGCGTTAGCGGGCAATGCAATTGATCCGCAAAAGTTTGGCTTAGACATCGCGTTTCCTGCGGCTTTCATCGTGATGCTACTGCCACATTTGCGCTCGAAACTTGGTCGTCAAGCAGCGGCGCTCGGCGGTGCGTTGTGTTTGATTTCGATTTCATTTTTTCCGGTCGGTATTCCAATTTTGATTGCGGCTTGCGCCGTGTTGATTGGTTTGCGCAATGATTAATCAGGCTCCAGAAAGTTTGTGGTTGATGATTATCGCTCTGGCGGCAACTGCTTATTTATTCAAAGTTTTCGGATTGGTAGTTCTCGGTTCGCGACAGTTGCCAAAAGTTTTCGATCGATGTCTTGGCTTGATCCCTGCTGCGTTGCTCGCTGCACTTGTCGCTAAAGATACTTTTTCGATTGGTCAAAGTTTGGTTATTGATGCGCGAGTTGCTGGCTTTGTCGTGGCGGTTATTGCTGCCTGGCGCCGCGCGCCACTAATCGTTGTCGTTGTACTAGCGGCTGGTGCAACTGCACTCGTGCGCGCGATCTAATTTAATTTCCAGTAAATTAACTGGTTATTGTTCGCAGAGTTTGGCGAGGCCGCGCAAGTTTCGCTTCCAGATTTGTTTCAACACAATTTTGCCACCGATAAATGCGCCAAGTGGGCCAGCGAGATACCACGGGAAGATTAATTCTTCTACCCATTTAAAAAGCGTTCGTGTGCCATCGTCTAATGGCTCAAGAGTGAATACACCAGTGCCAGTGACGATACCAACATGCTTTACTCCCATCGCCGAGCCTGGCACCCACCGAGTGATCTCCATTTTGTCGGTCAGCTTTATTGGCCCGACTTTTGTGTCGCACAAAAATGTCGTGCCGACGCCGCGAGTCTGCTCGGACACAAAACTGATTGCCACGGCATCGTGCATCCAATCAACATGGCGCTCAACGGGTTCAACGACTTGCCAGACCCGTTCAGGGCTGGCGTTGATTTCGATCTGGACACTGATATGGCTCATAGACCTGAGAGTGTAGTTAGCCTGTACCACTGTGGATGCAAGAATTGGCAAAACAATCGGCACAAGTAACTTGTCTGATTTTGTGTATTTAGACCATGCTGCGAGCACCCCGATGCGCGAGCAGGCAGAGGCGGCAATGGCGCCGTTTATGAGTGGTGTGTATGCGAACCCTTCTGGTTCGCATCGTTTTGCAAGGATCGCTCGCAAGGCGATCGACGAGGCCCGCGATGAAGTCGCCGAGGCAATTGGCTGCAAGGCGGGCGAGATAGTTTTCACCAGCGGCGGAACCGAAGGCGCAAACGCGACTATTTTCGGGGCAGCGCGGCGTCACGGCGGCGTCACCGTTTGTTCTGCTGCCGAGCATCATGCCGTGCTGCATTGTGTTGAAAATCTGAATGGTCAAGTTGTTGAGGTTGATGCAACAGGTGCAATTAACGTCGCCGAACTTGAGAAAGTTTTGCAAGACCCGCACAACACTGGCCGAGTAAATGTTGTTTCGGTGATGGCGGTGAATAACGAAGTCGGAAGTATTTCACCGTTGCGTCAAGTCGCAAAAGTTGTTCGTGCGAATGCGCCAGAAGCGATATTGCACACTGACGCAGTTCAGGCGACATGTTGGCAAGATTTGCGTGAAATTTCAAAACTAGTTGACGTGTTGACCGTGTCTGCGCACAAATTTGGCGGCCCAAAAGGCATGGGTATAACAATGCAGCGAATCGGTCTTGAAATCGATCCGCTGATTGTTGGTGGTGGCCAAGAACGAGATCGTCGCAGCGGAACACACAATGTTGGTGGCATCATGGCGACTGCGGCTGCGTTGCGTGAAACAGACGCAACTCGCGACGCAGAAATTTCACGAGTCACAAAATTGCGTGACGCCCTTGTCGATGCCGTGATCAGCGAACTCGACGATGTTCTTGAAACTGTCGCTCGCGACAAGCGAGTTCCGGGTATCGCACATTTGTGCATCTCTGGTTGTGAAAGTGAGTCAATTTTATTTCTATTAGATGAAGCAATGATTTGTGCATCTGCTGCAAGTGCTTGTGCCAGTGGAGCAATGGAGCCTTCGCATGTTTTGTTGGCGATGGGTGTTGATCCAAGATTTGTTATGGGTTCATTGCGCATGAGTCTTGGCCACACAACAACAGAACAAGACATTGATCGTGCTTCATCTGCGCTAATTTCTGCCGTTAATCAGTTGCGACGAAATAAAACAGCGACCACAGCATCGGCGAGCAAATGAAAGTTCTAGTTGCAATGTCCGGTGGCGTCGACTCGTCGGTGGCCGCGGCAGAATTGATTGATCAAGGCCATCATGTAGTTGGTGTAACAATGCGCCTCTGGGGCGGCGAGAGTGACACTGGCTGTTGTTCGGTGTCAGATGTCGATGATGCCCGTCGTGTCGCGCAACAACTTGGTATCGATCACCTGGTATTCAACTTTTCTGAAGATTTCAACAAACATGTTGTTGCTCCATATGTGCAGGCACATGTTGATGGCATTACCCCAAACCCATGTATTGAGTGCAACCGACATTTAAAGTTTGATCGACTCAGCGAGCGAGCGCGAATTCTCGGGTTTGACGCCGTGGCAACGGGTCATCATGCGCAAATTACCCGCGACACCGACAGCACCTATCGCTTGACTCGCGGTCATGACGAGTTAAAAGATCAAAGTTATGTTGTTTATATGCTCGACCAAAAAGAATTGGCATACACAATTTTTCCAGTTGGGCATTTGACAAAGGCACAAGTGCGTGATCGCGCGGTAGCACTTGGTCTTCGCACGGCAACAAAACCAGACAGCCAAGATGTTTGTTTTATTTCGAAAACTGGTGGTCGCGAAACATTTTTGGGTCATCGCATTGAATTTCGTAAAGCAACTGTCGTTACTTCAGATGGGGTGCCCGCTGGCGCAGTTGATGCGCTAGAACTCGTGACAATTGGTCAACGCAAAGGATTAGGTTTGCCCGGCGGTGGCCCAAAGCAATATGTCGTCGATGTAGACACTCTGAATGCTCGTGTTGTAATCGGCAATGAAGATCAGTTGCTTCGTTCTGGTCTTGCAGTGAGCAATGTGATGTGGGCAGACCAAGCGCCAGCGGTCGGCACCACGGTGCTGGTTCAATGCAGCGCCCACGGCGCAGCACTGCCAGCACTCGTGAAAAGTCTTAACCCACTTGTTTTAGAATTTGAAATCGCACAACGCCGAATCGCACCCGGTCAAAGCGTCGTTTGCTACGACAAGACCAATTCCTTCGTTCTCGGCGGTGGTATCGCCGACGCTTTAAACCCAACCACTGGCGGTTCTTTATGATGAACGAGTTGACACCTGATGTGATCGATTATGTAAAGGATCATAAGTTGGATGAGTTGCTGAACTCTGAGGTGGTGCCAGTCAAAAAAGGTATCTATGAATCCGTAGATCCGAAAGTGGTTGTGCCAAAGTCTCCAGAATGGGATGACTTAGTGAGACTTCACAAACTCATTCGCTCAAGAAGAGTGACCACAATCCTTGAATTTGGTTGCGGATACTCGACTGTAGTTTTCGCGGACGCAATACAAAGAAATAAGCAAGATTTCGGAGACTTTGTAACCTCTAATTTGCGACGAAGTAACGCCTTTGAGGTTCATTCTGTCGATGACATGGCAAAGTATTTGAAAATTACCAGAAAAAGATTGCCAAAAAACTTGAAATCATTTGTGAAGTTCAACAAGTCCGATGTTTTGATGTCGACATTTGCGGGTCGAGTATGTACCGAATATTCAAATCTCCCAAATATTTGTCCTGATTTCATTTATCTTGACGCTCCTTCTCAAGACAGTGCCAAGGGTGAAATATCAGGAATTTCAACTCGACATCCTGATCGGTTGCCGATGTCGTGTGACCTACTTAAGATTGAGCATTTTTTGCTACCTGGAACGATTATTTTGGTAGACGGTCGTACCGCGAACGCCAGGTTCTTGCGCACGAACTTTCAGAGAAATTGGATCTATCAACACGATGCGCTGAATGACGCACATGTTTTTGAACTTGTTGAGTCGCCACTTGGCAGATACAACAAAGCACAGATTGAGTTTTGTCTTGGCAAAAACTGGTTATCAGCGGTGAAAACTAGTTAGATAGTTTTTGTTTTATAGGCGGTGAGTGCGGCGCCTGGGCGAGAAGTGGCAACCAAAACAGCTTGTGCGTGAATCGCACTAACTGAGTTCAGATGCTTTGCGCCTATTGATGTGAGTGCGACATCCAGCGGTTTAGTGAATGAAAACTCAAGTGGTACACCCCAGGTCAGTGCACTCAGGTCAGCCGCTTCAGAGTTATTGCGAGCAAGTTGTATCTGAACTAAGTCTTGTTTTTTAATCATCAGGTTGATCGACAGAACAATCTCGTCATGCACGACCACCCCAGCCGGAACAAAAACTAGCCAACGGCGCGAAAGCAAATGAATTCTTGGCAGCAGGTATCTAACCGAAAGATATAAACCAACTAAGGCAACTGCGGCAACCGACCAATTTCTTGCGGCAACGAGCAACGGTAAAGCAATTATCGATAAATCTGCGATCAGCGCCGAAAGTAAAATCGGGGCAATGAGCACAACTGGTGGGCGCAGGGCGAATCTCTTTTCATCGCCATATGCTCTGGCCTGCACATAGATGCCGCAAATTTCGGCGCTGAAACTTAACAACAAAACTGCGACACTGACCGCCGCGCTAATAATCTGCACGCCAGAAGTGCCTTGGGTGGCAGCGAGAAAAATCATGAAACCAGCAACCACTGGTGTGCCAAGTCGCAACACGGTCAAAGAAATTGGATCGCTAATGTAACTTGCGATCACGACGACGCCCCACACGGCCCACGCCAAAGCGGTTCCGGTGAATTGAACCGCGTCAGACCTATCGGCCAATAATGCACCTACTTCTGCGCCAATAAACGGCAGACAACTGATCAAAATACGCATCACCAGGTGCAGTGCGTCTTCAAGTCGCACATTTCGCATTGATTTCAAAGGCACACCGTAAGACTAAGGCGCGAACAATCAATCGGTAAAGTTTTAGTCGTGGCTGTCCCGAAAGATCTGAAAAAAAATGTGATGATACTTCGCGCCCAAATTGCACATCACAACGAGTTGTATCACGGCCAAGATAGCCCCGAGATCTCTGACGCTGCGTTCGATGAACTGTTGCGCAAACTCAAAGAGATTGAAACCAAATATCCAGAGCTGATTGAAGAGTCGTCACCAACGCAGATCATCGGTTCTGGTTTTACTACTTTTGATCCGGTCACTCATCGCGTGCCGATGACGAGTCTTGATAATGCCATGGACTCAAAAGAGTTGCAAGCGTGGGGTGAACGATTAGTCAAAGGTTTGGGCGATGTCAAGATGCAGTTTGCATGCGAACTCAAAATTGATGGTTTGGCATTGAGTATCCGCTACGAAAACGGTTTGTTAGTGCAGGCCGCAACTCGTGGCGACGGCAAAGTCGGCGAAGATGTAACTGCGAACATTCTGACTATCAGTGTTGTTCCGAAAAAACTCGTCTCCAAGTCTGGCAGAAATGTTCCGAGTGTTCTTGAAGTTCGCGGCGAGGTGTACATGTCGTTCGTCGCGTTTGAAAAACTACGAGTTGCAAAACAAGTCGAAAACGAGACGCGAATTAGCGACGGCAAAAAACCTGAGACGGTGCCGGCCAACCCGAGAAATGCCGCCGCCGGAAGTCTGCGACAAAAAGATCCGTCCATCACGGCTACGCGCGATCTTTCATTTTGGGCATATCAACTAGGTGAAGTAGTCGGCGCACCAAACTTTTCTTCTCACTCTGAAACTTTCGACTACCTTCGTGATCTGGGTTTTCCGATAAATCCTGAGGCTAAAACAGTCAATTCGCTTGACAAAGTCGTTGAGTTCGTTGCAAAGTGCGAAGAGAGTCGCCACAAACTCAATTACGAAATAGATGGAGTCGTCGTAAAACTCGATGATCTCGCACAACGCGAGCAACTTGGTTTTACGGCTCGCGCTCCACGCTGGGCAATCGCGGTAAAGTTTGCCCCAGAAGAGCGCAATACGATCCTAAAAAATATTTCAGTCTCAATCGGTCGCACTGGTCGAGCAACGCCTTTTGCCGAACTTGAACCTGTTTTACTTTCTGGCAGCACGGTGAGCATGGCGACACTGCATAACCGCGAGCAGGTGCAGTTAAAAGATGTTCGCCCTGGCGACACCGTTGTGGTTCGCAAAGCGGGCGATGTGATCCCCGAAGTGGTCGGCCCTGTCTTGGCATTGCGTCCGAAAAACTCGAAGCCGTGGAAGTTTCCAACAACTTGTGTATGCGACCTGAAGTCAACATTCGTACAACTTGAAGGCGAGTCAGATACTCGCTGCATAGAACCAGATTGTCCGTTTCAACGCGACCAAAGAATTATTCATTTTGCTTCGCGCGGCGCAATGGATATCGAAGGTCTTGGTGAAAAAACAGTGTTCGCGCTCTCAGATAAAAATTTTGTCGCTGATATCGGTGATTTATATTCGCTGACTATCGAAAAGTTGCTTCAGCTTGATGGTTTCGCCGAATTAAGCGCAACCAATTTGTTGACAGCAATTAATAATTCAAAGTCAAGACCACTTAACAAACTTCTCGTTGGACTCGGCATAAAGAACTTGGGGCCAGCCGCATCCGAATCGCTCGCACGTCGGTTCGGTTCACTTGATGCGATTATCGCCGCGACTCCCGAACAATTAAGCGAAATTGATGGACTAGGTGATGTTATTGCGAATTCAATCACCAAGTGGTTCAAAGATAAATCTCATCAAGCGATCATTAAAAAGTTCAGAAATGCTGGTGTCGATTTTGGCAATGTAGTTGTCAGTACTGCGCCACAGAATTTAGTTGGCAAGGCCGTCGTCGTAACTGGAACTGTCGAAGGTTTTAGCCGTGAAGGCGCTCAAGAGGCAATTACTAGTCGAGGTGGAAAGAGCCCCGGCAGTGTGAGTGCGAAAACATTTGC
>CAXNFV010000026.1:0-7834 GCA_964201675.1 Ilumatobacteraceae bacterium
AATTTGGTCTCGATTACGATGACTTCACAGCCTCTTAGAGTTATGTTTGGGGTATAAATCCTACTCAAAGGCTTTAAATTAAGCGTTTGACGCCAAATTGTTTCACGTGAAACATTTTAAGAGTGATTTTCTGACTATCCATGCGCCTTAAGCCTAAGTGGATTATGCTTTACCTATGAGCAAAACAGATCAGTCTGAGAGCGTGATGGAGCGTCGCCCTTTGCCCCGAATCATCGCTTTTGCCAATCAAAAAGGCGGGGTTGGTAAAACGACTACCACGATAACTGTAGGTGCGGCTCTGGCCGAACTTGAATACCGAGTTTTAATCATCGATCTCGACCCCCAAGGAAATGCTTCCACTGGGCTTGGAATCAACTCACGAGAACTTGATTCAACAATTTATGACGTTTTATTGCGAGACGAGAAACTTGAAAACTGTATTGAGCCCACATTCATAAAAAACCTGTTTGTGGCACCGTCTAATCTTGATCTGGCTGGAGCCGATATTGAATTAGTGTCTGAAATGGGTCGTGAACAAAGATTAAAAAAGGCAATTGAAGCAATAATTGACCAATATGACTATGTTCTTCTCGATTGTCCTCCATCGTTAGGTTTGTTGACAGTCAACGGCTTAACTGCTGCCAACGAAATATTTGTGCCGATTCAGTGTGAATATTTTGCACTCGAGGGTCTCGGACAGTTATTACGAAGCGTTGACCGTGTTAGTCAGGTGTTAAATCCAACCCTACAAGTCAGTCATATTGCTTTAGTTATGCATACGCATACAACATTGGCCGATGATGTGGTGCGTGAAGTTCGCGAACACTTCGGTGATAAAGTTTGCAAAGCCGTTGTGCCAAGATCTGTTCGTGTCGCTGAAGCACCATCACATGGACAACCGGTAACAACATTTGATCCAACGTCGGCAGCAGCAAAAGCATACCGAGAAATCGCAAAGGAGATTAGTGGTGGTACGTCCCAAAGGGCTCGGTAAAGGAATTGAATCATTAATCCCTATTCGTCAAAATGAAAAAACAGCAGATGATGAGAGTGGCACTCAAGTTGCGGGCATGGGTTTGCGCAGCATTGCAATAAAAACAATTACTCCGAACACAAACCAGCCCCGCTCATATTTCGATGAAGATTCGTTAGAAGAGTTATCGGCATCGATTAAAGCAGTGGGTGTACTTCAACCAATACTTGTGCGACCATTAAAACAAGTTGACACTAGAACAGGCGTTGCCTTTGAGTTGATTGCCGGAGAGCGCCGGTGGCGAGCAGCACAGAAGGCTGGTTTAGTACTAATTCCAGCTCTTGTTCGCGAAACGGACGATGTTTCTTCTGTTGAACAGGCTTTGATTGAGAATCTCCATCGACAAGATTTGACGCCTCTTGAAGAGGCCGCTGCATACCAGCAACTGATCGATGACTTCTCAATGACACATGAGCAAGTAGGCGAGCGAGTCGGAAAAACGCGCACAGTGATTACAAATTCACTACGATTACTTTCACTTCCCCCTTCCATTCATCAACTTTTAGCCGAAGGAAGGCTTTCAGGTGGCCACGCCAGGGCTTTGCTTGGTGTGCCAGATAAAGCAATCCAAGAAAAATTGGCTCAACAGTGCGCCGATGAAGGCTGGACAGTTCGGGCAACCGAAGACGCGGTGCGAGCTACAACTAGCCGTCGCAATAAAACTGCCGACTCTACTGACGACAAGATCAGACCGACTAAAAAACCGACTCCAACAACCACGCTTCCTGAGCCCGGCTTGCTTGAATTGCAGGCGTTGCTTGGCGAGCATCTTTCAACAAAAGTCTCAATCACTGCTACTGCTGGTCGTGGTCGATTAACGATTGATTTTGCTGATCTCAACGATCTTGAGCGAATTTATAGAGCAATGACAGATGGAGTTCAAAACCTCGACTAATTACGACAATAGATGCATATTGCGTAAAAATATCTAACTCTCAGGTTTAGCCTTCACATAACCTTAAATCTTGACTTTACACAGAATGTGTAAAAACTGTGGAAAACAATCAAATTAAAACTCCAACTACTCTTCAAATTGCTTCGCTGTAGTTTTAACCCATATAGCCATTGATCTTGCGAGATCATCGGCAATAACTGCGCTATGGGGATAAATAACGCGCAGAGGTCCTAATCCACAAAGCACTGCAGGCATCGTTGTTTCACGCAAAACCTGCAACCGCATGCCACTAACCGTGGGCGAGAACCAGGGCGCTGAGCGCTCGATTGCTTCAGCCGCCAGAGTAGCGAAAATATGACCCGTAACTGAGTGAAATCCTTTGGTGTGATAGTAGGCAATATCACAACTAAAAGTGTCACGAGTTTCAATGCCGATATACAGGTTGGCCGCAAAATCATTGGCAAGTTGGGCATGTCTGTGAGGATCAGCGTCGTGGATAACCGCGACATTGGTGTGTTGGGCCCGCAATCGATCGCACAACTCGTGAGTCAGATTGTCAAGCGCCCCGAATTGACCAACTACCACGCGAAAGGCCGCAAGATCATCGCTATATTTCGCCGCCGTATGGCGCTCTCGAACAATCCCAACGCCAGGACCATTGCCGCTATGCCGACTTGCTCGACGCAGTGCTTGAAGTGTGATTGGTCCACAAATGCCATCTGTTACTAGTCCGTAGTTGCGCTGAAAATCAGTAAGTGACGCCGCGGTTTGTTTGCCCAAATATCCGTCTACTCGACCACAATCAAAACCTGTGCGTGCCAATAATTCTTGAAGTTCGGCCACATCGTCTCCGCGCTGCAATGGTGATGTCAGATAATTTAAACGGTCGCCTAAATGAAACGAGGATTCAACAAGAGTCAACCAAGTGGCCTTGTCGCAGACCCCCGATACAAGCAGACCACGCCGACGTTGTAGTTCTTCGACGGCAGATTTGGTTACTTCACAGAAAATTTCTGCTTGAACCAGCGATAAATCTAAAAGTTTGGCGTCACGCAGACGCCGCTGCAGATCGCCGACAACTGCAAAGTTGTCGCCGAAAGTTAGCTCTTTGTCGGGATAAATTCTGCAATCTCCGCGAGTAACTGTGGTTTGCCCTTGGCGCCGATCATTTTCTTTTTCATTTCTCCACCACTAAAAAGCATCATTGTTGGAATGCTCATCACACTGAAGCGTTGTGCAATATCGCCGTGCTCGTCGACATTTAACTTGGCGATAATAACTTTGCCAGATTGTTCTTTTGCAATCTCTGCAAGAACCGGATTCATTGCCTTGCATGGCCCACACCATTCGGCCCAAAAGTCAACCAGAATCGGTGTTGCCGAAGACTTGATTGTTTCGTCAAAATTTGCACTCGTTAAAGTGACGATGCCATCTGCCATTTCAAAACCTTTCGTCAAGTTCTCAATAATCGCTAGAACACTTTGAGGTTATCTCGTTAAGAGAGATGAAAAGTGCTTTTCTAAAATCACGTCTAATGTTGCGCCTCGAGCCATCGTTCACAATCAATTGCCGCCATACAACCAGAACCCGCGGCAGTAATTGCCTGTCGATAGATGTGGTCCTGCACATCACCGCAAGCAAACACTCCGTCAATATTTGTGTATGACGAACCCGGTCGAGTCAGCAGATACCCATTGGCTTGCATATCAAGGACATTCTTAAATAGATCTGTGTTCGGACGGTGACCGATTGCCACGAATAATCCCGTGACTGCCATTTTTGAAGTTGCGCCGGTCACAGTGTCAACCAACCCGATACCTTCAAGTTTGTTGGCGCCGATTATTTCGGTTACTTGTGAGTTCCACTTAAACTCGATCTTCGGGTTATTGCGTGCGCGATCTTGCATAATTTTCGAAGCGCGCAAACTGTCACGACGATGAACAATCGTGACTTTTGAGGCGAACTTTGTCAAGAAAGTCGCCTCCTCGATTGCCGAGTCGCCGCCACCAACTACGGCGATTTCTTGACCACGAAAGAAAAAGCCGTCGCAGGTTGCACATGTTGAAAGACCGTGCCCGTAGAAACGAGATTCATTTTCGAGCCCAAGCATTATCGATTGGGCGCCAGTACTGACGATTATCGAATCAGCGGTGTATTTTGTGTCCCGCACCCAAACAGCAAAGGGTCGTTGTGAGAAGTCAACTTTCGTTACTTTTTCGGTGATGAAAGTTGTATTGAATCTCGCAGCCTGCTCGCGAAACTTCATCATTAAATCGGGACCCATCACACCCTCTGGAAACCCTGGGAAGTTTTCAACCTCTGTTGTCAGCATCAACTGACCTCCAGGCTGATCAGAAGTCGAAGATGGCTCACCTTCGATTACCAGTGGCGCAAGATTGGCCCGGGCAGTGTAAATCGCGGCGGTCAAACCAGCCGGACCTGAGCCGATGATAATTACTTTTTGTGGGGTTGTTTCGATAGTCGACATTAGATCGCCTTCCATTAATTTATTTGTTTTTTGAATCAGTAGAAGTTCGGTGTCGCTTACGCATCATCAGTGCACCAAGGCTTGTAAATAATAGCGACAACACAAAATAGGACACCCAGACCGCGGTTGGTCTGGTCAACCAGATATCCAGCAATTCGTTGAACGCACGAACTAATCCGATTAGCCCAAAAATAAACATCAATAGACCGGCAACTATTACAACTAAACCAAACACAATTGCCCGCAAAAGATTTGCAAGTGGGCGAGTCGTTTTATCGCGAACGAAACCGACTGTGCGATCGATCAGTCGGAGCGTCTTTTCGGCCCATCTTGGATCGGTAAACGGATTTGAAATCACAAGTTAAGACTAACGCTCACAAATTGTGGCAAATAAGTTAAGTTGAAGTTTTCGAATTACGCAGCGTTAAACGAAACATCTTGCATTAAACCTTGATATGGATTGTCTGCACTGCATTGATCACTCATTCCAATTTCGCGAAGCATCAGTAAAACGAACTGCGTCTGAACCGGAACCATAAATTGAGCGACTCCTCGACGCGTGTTGTAGTCGGTTCCCGTCGGCTCACCCCATTGCTCTAGCGAAGTCGGAGCAACGCCAGTAGCCGTGTAGATCTCAAGCGACCATGGACCATTTTGCATGCCAACTTTCAAAACACCAGTGGCTGGTTGGGAAAGTTCGATCAAAACCCCAACATATTTTTTATCACCAAAAAATGCCGTGGCGTAACAATCTGTTGACCAGGCAGTTTTCTGATCGTTGTCTGTCAGTGACCAAACCCCGGCTTCATTTTCTAATCCATCTTGACCATTTGGGTCATAACTTACTATCCGAGAAATAGTCACTGGTGCGACACCTGAGTTTATTTGAGTTGAAGACATTCGTGAAGTGAACAGCGAGGCATCAAAACCCTGCGTCGCTACATACATCACGGCGATGCTCAGCAAAATTGCAATCAAACCAAGTATTTTTGTTGATATTGGTATTCGGCCGCCCGATGATTTAGAACGTTTCTTTTGTCTTTTTAAATCTTTTTCTTTAATTTTTATTTGGCTTTTTTGCGTTTTATCGACTTTCGTTTTCGACTTTCGTTTTTTGACAGGTTCTTGAATAAAATCTTCGAAAAAATCTTCACTATGGCCGTCAACACGTTCTTCAACTGACAGCCCAGAACTCTGAGTCACCAAAGATTCTTTATGTACGAATGGCTGATTTATCTGCGTTGGTGACATGACCCCAGTTGGTGGAGTCATTGAAGCCGCAAAGTTGTTTTGAGCCTCAATCGCTTGGGTCAAGGCTTCGCATGTTTCTTGGCCAGTCGAATAGCGATGCTCAGGATTTCTTGCCATCAATTTATGAATGACCCGCACGAGTTCTGGCGCGAGTGACGGCCTTAAATGCGAAAGATCGGTTGGTTCGCGTTGCAGTCTTGCCAGTGCCGTATCGGCATCGGTTTCACCAATAAATGGAACTTTTCCAGCGAGACATTCGTACATCACCAGACCTAACCCGTAAAGATCTGCTCGACCATCCAGAGGTTTTCCACGCACTTGTTCTGGCGATAAATACTTTGCCGTACCCATCATCACATTGTCATCGGTTAAATCTTCACCAACTGTGCTGAGCGCCTTGGCAATGCCAAAATCGGCGAGAAGAAATCTGCCTTGCGGTGTCACCAAAATATTGCCGGGTTTCACATCGCGATGCACCAGGCCCGCATGGTGTGCGAAGTCAAGAGCACTAGCCATCGCGATGCCCATATGAATCGTTACGAGAGGCCCAAGTCTTTTTCTTCGATCCAAAAGTTCACGCAAACTTTTGCCATCGATGTATTGCATTACAACTGCTTGTCGACCTTTGTCCTCAACCGAATCGTAAACTGCAACGATGTTGGGATGATTTAATCCGGCACAAGCAAGTGCTTCACGGCGAAAGCGTTCGGCAATAACCGGATCATTGGCGAGTTGTGGCTTAAGAACTTTGATCGCAACCGGACGATCCAAAAAAGTGTCGGTACCTAGCCAAACTTCTGCCATTCCACCGCGAGCAATTTGTCGGTCAAGGCGATATCGAGCACCGAGCAGTCGTTGTGAATCTTCAGGCTCTTCAAGGGGTAGTGGTCTCATTGCTGAACTTTTACGCTAGTTCTACGCACCCCTTTAAACAGGGAATGTCACTTAAACAGTGAATGTCACTTGACGTGATACGTCACGCCGATAGTTCCGATTCCTGTGTGTGAGCCAATAACCGAGCCAATGTCACTGACAATTATCTCGCCACTGTGAATTGTCTTTAACTGGGCGACAAACGAATCAATATCGCTACATTGAGCGTGCAATACGGCCAAGTCGCTGATTTCTCCTGCCGATTTAATTTTTTCAATCAGAAAAGCAAGCGCTTTACCCCGAGTTCGCTCTTTGCCACCTTCTTCAAGCTTTCCTTCTCGTACTTCAATAATTGGTTTGATCGCCAAAGCTGAAGCCAAAAAAGCCTTGGTATTGCTAATTCGGCCGCCTTTTTTAAGGTTTTCAAGCGTGTCCAAAGCACCAAAAACTTTTGTGCGACTAGCGAAATTATTTGCAGCAGCTTCAAGCTCATCAAGTGAGGCACCTGCGGCCGCCATTTTGGCGACTGCGATAACGGTTATGCCTTCGCCCATGCTGGCTGAGCGGCTATCAACAAATCGCACCGGCACAGTAACACCAGGTTCTTTTGCACCGGTTTCAGCCGACTGCATTGTCGCCGAGAGTTCGCGCGAAAGACTAATCACAAGAATGCCTGAAGCACCCTGTTGAGTCAGAGTGCGGTACGCCTGAGTAAATTGTCCGGGCGCCGGCGCTGCAGTTTGGGGCAGAATTGGCGAATCCGCACAATGTTTCCAAAATTCTTCGGTCGTCAAGCTGACTCGATCAATAAATTCTTTATCCCCGAAACTAAAAGTTAACGGAACGATGGTGATGTTGTATTTTTCGACTAGTGCTTGAGGAATATCACAAGCAGAGTCTGTAACTATGCGGATGGTCATGTATCAGATCGTAGTACGGACTGCTCTTCACTAACTTGAGTCCGATATTTACGCCTAAAGTGGGCGGCCCACCAGGTTAAGAGCAACAGTAGAGCGACCCCACTAACCACTTGACCCAGGCCGGCGATTGCGTTCACTCGTGCCGAGACTTCAATTTTTTTACCAAGTTGGCTTGACCCGTCGGCTGTATAGATTCGCACATCAACAGGAAACAAACCGTTGGATAACGCAACAACATTGATAACCAACTCGTTGGAACTGCTTGCTGGTACTTCAATAACGGCCACAGACCGGTCGAGTTTAAGTTTTGGGCTTTCAACTTTGACTTGGACCATCAAATCTTCGGCTGAAGAATTTTTTAGATCGAGCCGCAA
>CAXNFV010000027.1:0-7827 GCA_964201675.1 Ilumatobacteraceae bacterium
CGAAATATGGGCAAGTTCAAGAAGTGATCGTGCAAAACTTTTTGCCGAAGCCTCTTACGATTATGCAGCGCGAAAAACCCTGCCCGCAAGACGAATACTTATGGACAATTGCTGCTGCAAGAGTCATCTTGCCACCAGAAATTCATTTGCAGGCGCCACCAAATTTGAGCGACGACTTCGGTGTTTTGCTTGACGCTGGCATTGATGACTGGGGTGGCGTTTCACCAATTACGGCCGATCACGTCAACCCCGAACGACCGTGGCCCGCGCTAGACAAGTTGCGCTCTGCAACTGAGTTGCGCGACAAAGTGTTGGCTCCGCGACTAACCATCTATCCAGAGTTTGCAACTGCACCAACAAGGTGGCTTGACGAATTTTTGCGCTTCAAAGTTCTCGATCGGAGCGACGCTGAAGGTCTCGGTCGCGATGACCCTGGTCAAGTTTGGCCAGAAAAAGTCACGGCGGCTGATGTAGTGCAAGACGGCGCCGAAGTTATTTTGATCGGTCACCGCTCAACGCAGTGGTATTCAGGTGCAAATAATCCCCCACCAGTTTTGATTAGTGCACGCAACGATGGCAAGAGAATTGAAACTGGTCGAGTTGCCGAAGTGTTGCGCGGTGTTGAACTCGGTCAGCAAGTTGATCAAGATGAAATTATTACGCTGTTTAGTGCTCGCGGGCCCGAAGTTGACGCTGTTGCCGCACTTGCCAACCAGTTGCGCAAGCAAGTTGTTGGCGATGTCGTTACTTGGGTGCATAACCGCAACATCAACTACACAAACGTCTGCACATTCAAATGCAAGTTTTGTGGGTTCTCAAAAGGCCCGCTGAGTTTGAACCTGCGTGGCACGCCATATCTATTGACGCTCGACGACATTGCGTTGCGAGCCAGTGAGGCGTGGGACAAAGGCGCCACCGAAGTAACTCTGCAGGGTGGAATTCATCCTGATTTTGATGGTGACTATTACATTGATGTCGCACGGGCAGTTAAAGATGCAGTGCCACAAATGCATATACACGGCTTTACCGCACTTGAGGTAACAGAGGGCGCAAAAAGACTTGGCGAACCGTTGCGTGAATATATTTTGCGACTCAAAGATGCAGGTTTAGCGTCGCTGCCCGGAACCGCAGCCGAAATTTTAGATGATGATATTCGTGCAATTATTTGCTCAGACAAAATCAATACCGAAGAATGGCTTGAGTGTCATCGAGTTGCTCACCAAGCAGGATTGCGTTCAAACATCACAATCATGTTTGGTTCCGTTGAACACCCAGTTAGTTGGGCTAAGCACATTGTTCGCACTCGCGAGTTGCAAAAAGAAACTGGTGGCTTCACCGAGTTTGTCGGTTTGCCATTTGTACACATGGCATCTCCGATTTATTTGCAACACAAATCACGTCGTGGTCCGACTTTCAGAGAAACCGTTTTGATGCACGCAATTGCACGCATCGCTTATCACGGACTGATCGACAACATTCAAGTGTCGTGGACAAAAATCGGTCACGCCGGTGCAACACAGTTACTGCAAGCAGGTTGCAACGACCTTGGTGGCACCCTGATGAACGAAAATATCTCGCGTGCTGCCGGCGCAAGCCACGGACAAGAGATGACTGAGGGTTCGTTCAGGGAGATTGTTGAACCGCTAGGTCGAACGTTGCGACAACGCTCAACTCTCTACGATAAAAGCTACGAGAAAAGTCACGACGAAAATTCCGAGTTTTCGACTCACTAACTAAAAAATCTAACGACTTGAGACTGCTCGGGTCTGTTCAATGTCGTGTTTGAGTTGCATTTTTAGCGCATCAATATTTTCAAACTTGCGTTCGCCACGCAAGAAATTAGAGAATGAAACACGCACGCTTTGGCCATAAAGATCGCCATTAAAGTCGAGCAGATGTGCCTCTAATAGCGAATGATCAGCGTGCTCAAAAAAAGTTGGTCGTCGACCAAGGTTGATTGCACAAACATGCTTGGAGCCGTTGGCTTGGGTCAACACGCCCGCGTAAACGCCATCAGCGGGTCGGCAGATTTGACTCGCTACTTCAATATTCGCCGTTGGAAAGCCGATCGTTCTGCCTCGCTCATCACCATGCACGACAATACCGCGAACTTCAAAATGATGACCTAGAAGCTGTGTCGCAAGTTCGACTTGTCCACCCGCAAGTGCGCGACGAATCGCTGTGCTGCTAACGGGCTCGTCAACGCCATCACCGCGCGCGATCAGTTCGATTGGCACGACATCAAAATCAAATTTCGGTCCAAATTCGCGCAACATCGCGACGTTACCGCCACGCTTATAGCCAAAGTGAAAATCTTCGCCAATGGTTATGCGCTTGGCTGATAATCCGTCCACCAAAACTCGCTTGACGAAATCGCTCGGCACTTCACGACTTGATGATTCATCAAATTTGACGATGCAAGTTGCATCAATACCTGTGGCAGCAAGTAGCTCAAGTTTTTGTTCCAAATCGGTCAACAGCAAAGGCGCCGATTCTGGGCGCACGACACTGGCTGGATGACGATCAAAAGTTACGACGATGCTTCGTGCATCAAGTGTTTGCGCTTGTCGGCGAACCTGTTCGATTACTGCTTGATGACCGCGATGCACACCGTCATAGGCACCAATCGTTACGACACTACGACGTGGTGTTGCGCCTTGACCGAAATCAAACCTCGTGTCGTCAACAATGATCATTGAATTTCACGATACTGCGTTGGCCATTACAACACTTGGCTTTGCTCGACCGGTAACACTTTGCACATAGATCGCCAAAACTGCGTTCGTGTCATCGACCAAAACCCAAGGGGCTGGTGAGTCGAACTTCTCCAACTCACGACCGTTCTTGATCATCGCCTTCATTTCGTCGTTAGCAACAACCCGACTCATCGTTCGCACCGCCGTGATTGGCTCGTGCACAACGACCGCATCAAGCGACGAAGTCTCACTTTGTAAAAATGTGCCAACTGCCGTTCTTCGCAAATTGTGCAGATGCGCTGAGCCACCAAGTTCGCGACCAATGTCATCGGCGAGAGACCTTATATATGTGCCAGAACTGCAACGAACTTCGACATCTGCAACACCGGGCTCGGGCATACCAAGAACTTTGAAATCGTAGATGGTCAGATTTCGCTCATTACGCTCAACTTCAATTCCTTGACGTGCCAACTCATGCAGACGAACGCCATCAACTTTTAGTGCCGACACCATCGGTGGTATCTGTTTAATTTCTCCAACGAATTTTTCTGCGATTACACGTTTAATTTCGTCAACTGTCACGCCAGACATGTCGTGAGTGGCAGTAACTGTGCCAGACGAATCAAGCGTCGAAGTTGCGGTGCCCAGGACAATTTGGCCCGTATAAGTTTTGTCGAGACCCGAAAGAAATGTCAACAGTCGAGTGACATAACCGACGCCGACAAGCAGCACGCCTGTTGCGTCTGGGTCAAGTGTGCCTGCGTGACCGATACGACGCTCACCGAGTTGCTTACGTAAAACATTGATTACATCATGACTTGTCATTCCGGATGGCTTGTCAACTATCACTAACCCGTGTCTAGTTGGTGGCTTACGTCTCGCCACGCGGGTTAACTCTCAGATTTCTTATCACCAAAAAGTTCTTTGCGACGAATTTCGTCCTGGCGTAACACTTCGTCAATGCGCTGAGCGGCACGAATCGCATCGTCGGGGCGAAATTGCAGAATCGGCGTACGACGTGCACGCACCTGATCGGCAATTACGCTCTGCAGGCGTTTGCGATACTCGTTTAAAGCCTCAAGAATTTGTTCATCGCCATCAGCACCTTGAATCGAGTCGTAATAGACGATGCCGCGATTCATTTCAGAGTCAACATCGACTGATGTAATCGTCACAAAGCCAAGACGGTCATCGTCGATTTTGTTTAATTCGTCGGCAATAACTTCGCGCAATGTTTCGCTTAACCGCGCCGTCCTAGCGAAGCGGCGGCGGGTGTCAGTTCGTGAGGGTTTGGGGCGTCGTCGTTGATTAGCCATACGCCGTTTAGGATACGGAGGTCATGGGCTCAACAACAGACACACCACAGGCAGGGCGCGGGGGCTCAATACCGGCTTATCGCTATAACGCTTTGCTGGCTGCGACTATCGAGCAAAAGTGGCAAAACCTTTGGGAGAAAAACTGTACTTTTGAAGCGCCAAATACAGCCGGGCCTCTGGCGGATAAAGCGGCAGTTGCTGATCGCGAGAAATTATTTATTCTTGACATGTTTCCATACCCATCTGGTGCGGGTCTTCACGTTGGTCATCCGCTCGGTTACATCGCAACCGATGTTTTCGGTCGGTACAAACGAATGACTGACAAAAATGTTTTGCACTCAATTGGCTACGACTCGTTTGGTTTGCCCGCAGAACAACATGCAATCGTCACAGGTATCCATCCGCGGATAAATACCGAGTCGAATATTGCCAATATGCGCAGACAGCTTCGACGACTTGGCCTGGCGCATGATCAACGCCGAAGTATTAGCACCACTGACGAAAGTTACTACCGCTGGACACAGTGGATCTTTTTGCAGATCTTCAATTCGTGGTACGACGACAAACTTAAAAAGGCCCGCAACATCAGCGAACTCGAACAAGAATTTGAATCGGGCAAACGTCAACCGACAACTGCGCAGTCTGCAAAGAAATGGAAAGATCTTTCACAACTTGAACGGCGCAAAATACTTGACGACTATCGTCTCGTATATCTCGCTAACGCGCCAGTCAACTGGTGTCCTGGGCTCGGCACGATTTTGGCAAACGAAGAAGTTACTGCTGAGGGTCGAAGCGATATCGGCAACTATCCCGTATTCAAGCGCAACATGCGTCAGTGGACTATGCGAATCACCGCATACGCCGATCGATTGCTCGATGACCTTGATCGCCTTGACTGGCCAGAGTCGATAAAACTGATGCAACGCAATTGGATCGGTCGTAGCACCGGTGCGCGCGTGCGATTTGCTTCAAGTGTTGGCGAGATTGAAGTTTTCACGACGCGACCCGACACGTTGTTTGGCGCGACATTCATGGTGCTGTCGCCAGAACATCCGATGGTCGAAGCGTTGACAACAAAATCGCAACACTCGGCTGTTGAACAATATCGAGAGTCGGCGCGCAAACTAAACGACAACGAACGCCAAAATGACGATCGTAAGAAGACCGGCGTCGACACGGGCGCAACGGCAACCAACCCGATTACGGGTGAACAAATACCGGTGTGGATTGCTGACTATGTGTTGATGGGTTATGGCACCGGAGCAATAATGGCTGTGCCATCTGGTGATCAGCGTGACTTTGAGTTTGCTCGCGCCTACAACTTGCCAATTGTCGCGATTCAAATGCCAACAGATTCATGGTTTGTGAATCACAAAATTGTGCCAACGACCGATTGTGCTTCTTGGCCTGAGGCATTTGTCGGCGAAGGAAGTTACATCAACTCATCAAACAAAAATATTTCTCTGGATGGCAACCGTTCGATAAGTGAAACAATTGCGTTGGTCAACTCGTGGCTTGAGAAAAATAATTTTGGTGAATCTGCGATCACATACAAACTTCGCAACTGGTTATTTTCACGGCAGCGATATTGGGGTGAGCCGTTTCCAATTGTCTACGACGAACACGATATGCCTTGTTCAGTGCCAGATAATTTGTTACCGGTCAAATTGCCAGAGTTGATGGACTTCAAACCACAAACACTTGATCCAAATGATCAACTAACGGATCCACTGCCACCATTGGCTCGCGTCACTGACTGGCTGAATGTAACTCTCGATCTTGGCGATGGACCAAAAACTTATCGGCGCGAGGTCAACGTGATGCCACAGTGGGCTGGCTCATGTTGGTATGAGTTGCGTTATCTCGACCCGACGAATACTGAACGATTCGTTGACGCCGATGTTGAGCGTTACTGGATGGGACCAAAATCTCCCGGTCACACTGGCGGCGTCGACCTATATGTCGGGGGTGTCGAACATGCCGTGTTGCACTTGCTCTACTCACGCTTCTGGCACAAAGTTTTATTCGACCTCGGACATGTTTCAAGCGAAGAACCGTTTCACAAACTTTTCAACCAGGGATACATTCAGGCGTACGCGTATCGCGACTCGCGCGGGCAAACTGTACCTGCGGGCGATGTTGTCGAAGACAACGGAAAATACTTCTTTGAAGGCGAAACAGTCGCTCGCGAATACGGCAAGATGGGAAAGAGTCTTAAAAATATCGTCACGCCTGACGAAATGTATGAAGAATTTGGCGCTGATACTTTTCGACTGTACGAAATGAGCACTGGCCCGCTAGATGCGAGTCGCCCGTGGAACACTCGAGATGTTGTCGGCATGCAACGCTTCTTGCAACGCACTTGGCGCAACTTAGTAGACGAAGAAACTAATTCGCTGCATGTTTCTGACGACCTTGCACCACTTGAGCTACGCCGCGCTCTACATCGATGTATTCAAGGTGTTCAACAAGACATGGAGAACCTGCGTTTCAATACTGCAATTTCGAAACTAATTGAATTAAATAATGCACTTACTGTGCACGTAAATGCAACAGGTTCGACACCGCGCGAAATTGCAGTGCCGCTCACACAGATGCTGTCACCACTTTGTCCACACATCGCAGAAGAGTTATGGCAGAAACTCGGCGTTGAGACACCGATTACTTATGCGGCGTTCCCAGTTGCCGACCCAGCAATGCTTGTGAGCGAGATGATTGAGATACCTGTTCAAGTCAACGGCAAACTTCGCACGCGGCTATCGGCAAGTGTGAATATCTCAGACGAAGAATTGCGAGCACTCGCGCTTGCCGACCCAAAAGTCATCTCAGCACTCGCTGGTGCCACCCCAGCCAAAATCGTCATCGTCCCCAAACGACTAATTAACTTCGTTTTGTAAAGCGTTAGCGCAGATATTTTGCGGCGCGTTTGAGTGCAGCGAAATCAACTGACTTAAACATCAACAAGATTGCTCGGTCGACACCCCAAGTTCGCCAAATATCAAGACGCGGGTCATCGCCACGCAACAGTGCTTCGTCGAAATGCTCCCAAACTGAAACTGTAAAAGGTCTATCAATACCAGAGTTTGCGTGTGCAAGTTTGGCTGCTGCCAAAATTTCACCCGCACGCTCGTGACTCGCGCGAATGTTGACGCCGTTCGTGCGCTCGCCCGCAATTTTCGCTAGCGCAACGCTGTTTACGCCAAGAATGATTTGCGGCGGCGGCTTTGGCATCGGAAATGCTGCAAGGTCAACACGACGATTTGGTGACCACATTTCATCCATCACATCCAGTGCCTCGACAACTGCAGCATGACGGTGACTAAGTTTTGCGGGTGGCAATAAGCCAATTGCTCTGCGTTCAGCGGCAAACGGACTATTCGGCGAAGCACCTGCACCCAAACCCATTACAAAACGCCCACCAGAAATTTGTTGCATCGTCGCCACGCTGTTGGCGAGAATCGCAGGGTGACGATTACCAACGTTCACGACTAACGGCCCGAGTTCAATTGTCGATGTCACGCCAGCCAACGCGCCGAGCAATGTAAAACATTCGGGCATATCTGGTGCTTGCATGACATCACCTGCGAGATGATCGACTGTCCATAAAGTTTTGAAACCAGCGTCTTGCGCAGCCAATGCGGCGTCGCGTGCAATCGGCCAAATCGCATTGCCCGGGTTGATCTGCAGGTCAAAACGCATGACCGAAGGCTAATGGGTAGAATTTGTGTGTGAATACGTGGGCTACGACGACCAAACCCAATCTCGCAGTTGTTGATGGCAAGACTGCTCCTCTAAGTCAACTTCTCGAAATTCTC